>JBJDYI010000110.1:0-39226 GCA_051867165.1 Faecousia sp.
AACACAGAGCCAGCCATGAAGACCGTTCCGATCATCCCCACAATTAAGGACCAGATGACGGCCACAGAGGTTTTGGATTGCTCCAGCTTGTCAATTTCGTTGGCGCAGGCTTCAAAATTACGCTGCAGGCGGGTCAGTTCCATCTTATTGACAATTTTGCGGTCCCGCTTCATTCTCAGTGTTACCATGTGGAACTGGCCGGTTACGATGATGTTTTCATCCGGTTCCCAGCCGAAGTTTTCGTAGCAGTCCATATACAGCGACGCCTGGTCGCGTTTTACCGTGACCTCTTTATATTCATATCCCACATAGGGACTCTTTTTTTCCTGTTCCATTATGATCTATCCTCCTGTTTCCTGGCTGCCGGTAATGTGACGGTAAACGAAGAGCCCTTCCCCGGCGTGCTTTTTACGGCAATGGTGCCGTCTGAAAGCTGTAGTATGCGCTGCACCAGGGCAAGACCCAATCCGTTGCCTTCTGTGGCATGGGACGTATCGCCCTGATAGAATTTATCAAAAATATGCTTCAATGTGTTTTCGTCCATTCCGCAGCCCGTATCGCAGATGCAGACCGTGATTGTATCCCTGTCAGATGTCTGTGTAAGGCTGACCGTTCCGCCATCGGCGGTGAATTTCAGGGCATTGGAGAGCAGGTTATTCCATACGATTTCCAGCAATCCCGCATCCGCCTCGATCATCACACGTTCTTCAAGGTCAGCATCAAACGTGATGTTTTTCTTCTCCCAGATATCCTCAAACTGCAGTGCGCACTCACAGAGCTGTGCTGACACATCAAACGGTTCGGGAACCGGCTGAATGACCTGCTTTTCCAGCTTATTAAGTTTGAGCATATTGGTGATCAGCCCAGAGAGCCGGTGGGTCGCCTGCAAAATTACCTCAATGCGCTCCTGCCGCTCCTCTTCTATTTCGGTTCTGTTTTGCAGCAGCTCCGCGTTGTTCTGAATGACGGCAAGCGGTGTCTTGATCTCATGGGACACATTGGAAAAGAAATCTGTTTTCAATGTTTCAATACTGCCCAGTTCCTCCACCATTTTGTTGAAATCCATAAATAGAACATCCAGATAATCGGCCTGATCCGGCGTGTGTCTGGGCGCCAGATAAACGGAAAAATCCCCAGAGGCCACTTTTCGGGCTGCTTTTGCAAAATCCTCGATTGGTTTCTGATAGCGGCTTCTGAGCTGGTACATGGTCAGCAGCGTAAATGTGGCCGCAGCCATAATCCACAGGGCAGGGATTGCGATGGCGTGGGAGGGCGCGATTTTTGTATAGTCAATATACTCTCCGATGATGTGCATCTGGACGGTGGTAAAGACACCAACGGCCATAAAGGTGACCAGGAAGATGTGGAACGGGAATATTTCTGCTTTTACACGCTTGTCTTTTGCATATCGGACTTTCATTTCAATACCGCCTTGTATCCCAATCCACGAACCGTTTTGATTTCAAAGCCGTCACAGCCGGAGAACTTATCCCGCAGCTTGGTAATATAGACATCCACAGCCCGCAAACTGGTGTCCGATTCAATGCCCCAGAACTCGTCCATTAACTGAGCGCGGGAAAAGGTCTTGTTGGGATAGGACAGCAGTTTGTAAAGAATGTTGAACTCCCGGGTTGTGGCAGGAACTTCTTCGCCGCCAATGGTGGCACTCATGGCATCCGCATCCAGTTCCAGATTCCCCACAACCAGCTTCCGCTCCATCTCAATGTTGGCCCGGCGCAGCAAAGCCCGCACCCGCAGCAGAAGCTCGCCAAGTTCAATGGGTTTCACCATATAATCATCGATGCCAAGCTGGAACCCCTTCTGCTTGGAGGGCAGATCGTCTTTTGCCGACATAAATAAAATGGGGATGTGTTTGTTGACCCGCCGGACAGTTTCCGCAAATTCAAACCCGTCAATCTCCGGCATCATAATATCGGAGATGATCAGGTCATAGAGGTTGTTATACATCTCGTCATAGGCCGCATTTGCATGCAGGCATCCTTTTGCCTGAAAACCGCTGTCATTTAAATAAGTACAGACTGTCTGATTCAGCCGAACATCATCTTCCAATACCAAAATACGAATCATGTAGCTTCCTCCGTTTCTAATAAACCCTGCTTCAAACTTCGGATCTGTTTTGTTGCGTGAATTACCATGTAAACTGCGATTCCCAGTACCATTAAACAGATACAGCCTCCGGTACTGCCCGTCACGACCCGCCGGAAGTTCTCCGGTTTTTCACTGGTATCAAACTGTGCCAGCATGGCCGTTTCCAGAGACAGTATACAGACCAGGGCCGCCGCGAGACTGATTACCTTTGCTGCCGACATCACCGGGCTGTTATACTTTCTGTATTTTACCACATTCATGACCGCAGTGGTCACATTGCAAAAGTCATAGATGGCCACAATATAAATCAGGTACCCCGGGTAATGGAAGCCTTCGTTTTGAAAAACAACCAAAACCACAACCACGGAGAGCGCCACATTCATCAGCATCAGCATAACGGCGCATATCTGATATCGTCTCCATTCGGTAATCTGATTTTTTCCAAAGTCGTTCCGATTGGCATAGCGCAGCAAAACAAACCGCATGACAGCCAGAAGAAAATAGTAAACCGCCAAAGTGCCGAACCACACGGAGTGGTACCAAAGGCCATAGCCGAATTTCATCACCGCGTATAGGACATTCAGGCCAAACGACAGATACAGCGACACATGCAGCTTAAAGGACACATCCGTCAGATACCAGTGTATAAGTGGGTTCTTACGGATTGCAGCATTGAACCTGGTGCTTGCGGTTTTGGCGTTTTTTGCCACCCAGGCACAGGCAATGGTCAATGCGTAAGCGGAAAATACATAGGATGGATACGCAATGGGGCTGTTTTCCCCGGCGTAAGCAAACGTATAAATCAAAAGCACTGCCGCCACGATCACACTGATCAGTACCACAAAAAGTCCCGGAAACAGAAGCCGATGCATCATCCGTTTGAAGCGTTCCATTTTTATTCTCCCTCTGCTGTACAGATGTATTTTGATGATTATAGCATATCTGTGGGGTGTTGTGGCAGTGTTAGAGAATAAATAATCCGTCTTTCTTCTTAGAAGTGGAAATTCAGGCAGCAGTTCTATGCTGAGCTGCTGCCTGTCCTGTATGGAATCCGTTTACTTAATCCCTTTCACCAGGGGAATCAGGCACAACAGCAGGACAATCCCCACAAGGCCGACAATGATGCCCCACACCAGCATGTCCCAAACCATCACCATACACATTCCGCCGCCCAATACCAGAGCGCCCACGACACCCAGTGTGGCGGTGCCGATGGCCTTTGCGCTGAGCTTGATCAATACGGGCTTGCCTTCCATCTTGCGGCGAACCAGCCCCATGATCAGCAGAACGACGATGCCGGCGCAGCCGATGGCAATGCCCTGGGTAAAGACATTCCATTCAGGGATCATCGCCATGCACATACCCAATGCAAACAGGATACCGCCAACAGTGCCAAGGATCAGAGAAACAAAATTTTTCTTAGACATAATCATAACCTCCCGTTTTTTTCATGGAATGGCTGTATGATAGCGCAGGATTGTTAATCCAGTGCTTGAAAAGTGTTTGCGAAATGTTAATTGCATATTTGTGTGCAAAGAAAACGCCTCCGGCTTTGCAGTTATCCCCTGCCAGGTTTTTTGATTAATTTATTCTCCTTTACATTTTCCCGGAGAAAGCATATAGTATCTGTAAATAATCCCACCGCAGACCGATTCCCACAGGGGAGGAGCTGCTTTGCATCAGCTGCCGGTCACACTTGTGAATCAAAAAACCTCTGAAATGACAGATGAATGGAATCATCAAAGAAAGAAGGAAACCAAAAATGAAAACGATATTGGCCTTGATCCTTTCCGCAGTACTTACGCTCGGGTTAGCCGGGTGTGCCGCATCTGTTTCATCAGAAAGCCGGAATGCAACAGAGGCAGCCGCTTTTCCGACCACACAGCTGCAAGCAGAAAACGCAGTCATCGCACCCATGCCCGATCCTCTGGAGGGGGCTATGGAAACCGGGATTCCCGACGGGATATACCATGTGTCCGCCGACGGCTCTGTGGACTATTCTTCGGACCCGGAGGGGCAGTACATCCTCTTGAAATTCTGGAGCTGCGAAACCTTTGATCGGGATACCATTGGCCAGATGGCGGTTGGGGATGTTCTGCTTCTGGGTGGAGCGCCCCAGGAAATTCATACCTTGGAGCGCAGCGAGAACAATCTCGGGGAAACGACCTATGTGGACATCAACGGCGGCATGGCGGAAGACGGCATCACGCTGGTATTGGACAATGAAGCGAACTGCTTCCGGGAATCCAGGGAAAATGATGCTTATGTGCTGCATTGCGTGGGTGCCCGAAAGGTAACACTGGCGGAGGGTTTTCTGTATGTGGATCACTCCTCTGTGGAAAATCCCGGAGATCCGGTGCCGGACGGGGCAAGCGGCGATGCCGCAGCCTTCCCGGCCTTTATTGTAGGCAGAGAACTGTACGCGAATACCTCCTATGGAGAAATCAGAAACGGTGCGTTGGCCTCTTTGGTCATTCAATGGGCCCCATAAGGGAGCGCCGGACAGAAGGAACGATTTTGATTAATCAAAGCACAGCAGGAGCTTTCCAAAAACGGAAAGCTCCTGCTGATTTCTTTCTGTCCTCCCTGATGGCAGACTGTGGCGCTGCATCTATGGTGAGGAAATCATCCGGGCAAACATCAGCGGGTGGAGTCCCGGATGACAAGCTCCGTACTCAGCAACATGTGCCGGTCTGACAGCCCCGGGTTCAGAATCTTTTCCACCAGCAGAGAGCAGGCCTGCTGCCCCATCTGGAATCCGGGCTGGGCGATTGTGGTAATGGCGGGCTGGGTCATACGGGAGGTCTCGATGTTATCAAAGCCGATGACGGATATGTCCTTCGGCACCCGGATGCCCAGATGCTGGGCGGCGTTTATGGTCGCGGCTCCGTAGACATCGGAGCAGGTGAAAAACGCATCCGGAGCAGGGCCTGTATTCAGTGTCTGCAAAATGGCAGAATAGGCCAGCGTGTAGTCGATGGTGGGAATACTCACATACCAGTCCGAATTGTATTCCAGCCCGGCATTGTTCAGCGCCCGCAGATAGCCCTCCCGGCGGTGACGGGCGTACTTGTATTTGAGGCTGCAGTTGACAAAGCCGATTTTCCGGCACCCGGTGGAGATCAGATAATTCGCAGCCTTGTAGGCGGCGCTGATGTCATCGATGCTGACATAGGAGCAGGGGTAGTCCTCCGGATACTCGCAGCACATGACGATGGGGCAATGGTGAGAGATAATGGAGAGCAGCTCCACCGGAGGCGTGGAGGACAGCCAGAGCACACCGCTGAAGTCCTCTTTTTTGATCAGATTTACCAGATACCCGGTGTTCGAGTAGCTGTCCTTGGTGGGCATCAGGAATACCTCAAAGCCATTGTCGTGGGCTGTCTGCTGGATGCCGTCGATGATGGGTGCGTAGAAGGGGTTCACAAAGTCCGGCACCAGCACCAGAATGGTCTGATAAGCCGGTATCAGGCTGTTCAGAGCAGAGCTGTATTCCAGCTCCCGGATGGCCTGAAGCACCTTCTGGCGGGTGGCAGGCTTGACCTGTCCGGTGCCGTTGAGAATCCGGGAAACCGTTGCAATGGAGACCCCCGCCCGCTGGGCGATCTGGGTCAGGGTGGCCTTCTCTTTCATGGACATACCTCCTTTTTTACAGAATACTGTAAAAATGTAAAAATGTAAAGTAAAATGTAAAAAAGAAAAATTTCTTTATCCATCATTTTCAAAAAAGCGCACCCGAAATTATACTAATTGCACAATTATTGTATGCCGTCGTTATCTAAATTGTAGATTCCGCTCATAAACCCTGAAATTTCGTTGACAACCCCCTTTAATACCTGTAAGATAATGTAAAGCAAATCCGTTTGCTGAAAACATTTGGAGGTGTAACAATGAAAAAGGTAATTAGCATTGCCCTGGTGCTGGTCATGGTTCTGGCTCTGTTTGCAGGCTGCGGCGCTGAGAAGGAAGCAGCTGCCGGTAAGACCATTTACATCACGGGCCCCACTCCCGATCACGGCTGGACCGCACAGGCCGGTGCCTACGCCGAAAAGAAGGCCGAAGAAATCAACAAGGCCGGCAACTACAAGGCAGTGTACATGCCCGCTTCCAGCGGCGAAGAGCAGGTCGACCAGGTTCAGACCATCATCGCCAACGGCGACGCAGCAGGCGTTGTGTTCTTCGCTCTGGAGGACTCCGCCAAGGCTGGTCAGGAAGCTCTGATCTCCGCAAAGATCCCCTTTATCTCCTTTGACCGTATCATCGAAGGCCCCGACAAGTACGCTATCCTGAACGCATCCGGTGATAACTGGCAGTGCGGCGCAGGCATCGCTTACTGGCTGCAGCAGAAGGGCATGGTGCCCGGTGACACCATGGTTACCCTGATCGGTGACAATGGTACCGTTTGCTCCCGCCGTCAGGAGGGCTTCGAGCAGTTCCTGAGAGGCGAGCTGGAGTACTACGATGAGCACACCAAGCAGTCCTACAAGACCGACAAGGTTTGGGCCCAAGACGAAATTGATGCCCTGTGTGCCGACTACAAGGTCGTCTGCAACTGGAGCGCTGACGGCGCCTACGACTACCTGGAGCAGAAGCTGGCTGATATCGTGGCCTCCGCAAAGGGCAACGGCAAGCTGTACATCTACTCTATGGACGACGAGATGACCTTCGGCGTGCTGCGGCTGCTGGAAGGCAATGCCATCGATGAAGCTACCAAGGCCGATCTGGAGGCCATGGACGTTTATATCTCCGCTATCGGCGGTATGCAGGAACTGTATGACGTTATGAGCGGCAAGTCCTCTCAGGCTCCCGTGGCACAGAAGTACTTCGACGACATGATGTCCGTCTACTTCTCCCCCAAGATGATGACCAACGTCATTGGTTACATGGAAGATTATCTGGCCGGCAACTGGGACTACGAGGTCGGCGCTGGCAAGTACGAAGTCGTCTGGATCGTGGACAAGAACAACGTGTCCGAATATGAAGGCTTCACTGGTCATGCTGAATAAGTAATCAGGAATCGGATGCAAGGCCTGGCCTTGCATCCGATTTTTTTCCCGCGGCTATCCTTGCCGGCCGCAAGTATTCCAAGGAGAAATGCGTATGAACACAATGCTGCAAATGCGGGGGATCTCCAAATCCTTCGGCGGTGTCCACGCCCTGACGGACGTGCACCTGGAAGTGGAAAAAGGAGAAATTCATGCCCTGCTGGGTGAGAACGGCGCCGGAAAATCCACGCTGATGAACATTCTCACCGGAGTTGTGCCCCTGGACGAGGGGCATATCGAATTTGACGGAAAGGTTTACGCCCACCCCACCATTCGCCAGATGGAGGAGGCCGGAATTGCCTTCGTCCATCAGGAGCTCAGCGTCATCAACGACCTGACCGTCTATGAAAACATTTTTTTGAATCGGGAAATCTGCAACAAATGGCATGTTCTTGAGAAAAAGCAGATGATCGACCAGACCCGGGAACTGTTCCGCCGTCTTGGCGTGGATATGAACCCGTTGACCATGGTTTCGGAGCTGAAAACCAGCGAAAAGCAGCTTCTGGAAATTTGCCGTGCCCTCCACGCCAACGCCAAGCTGCTGATTCTGGACGAGCCGACCACGGCGCTTAGCAACGAAGAAATTTCCCACCTGTTTGAAATTCTGAAAAAAATGAAGGCGGAGGGCACTTCCTTCATCTTCATTTCCCATAAAATGCCGGAGATCTTTGCCATTGCCGACCGCTACACCGTATTCCGCAACGGCATGTTCGTTTCTTCCGGTCTGATTCAGGACACCGATTCCCGGAGCCTGACCTCGTACATGATTGGTCAGGAGTATGCCGACAAGGATGTTTACCAGCCCCGTCCTCTGGGAGACACGGTGCTGGAGCTGAAGGACTTCACCGGCCACGGCTTCCGGAACGTAAACTTAGCTGTCCGCAAGGGCGAAATTGTGGCCTTCACAGGTCTTGCAGGCAGCGGAGCCAGCGAAGTGCTGCAAACCATGTTTGGTGTGCTGCCCATTGTGTCCGGCTCTATGGAGATTCACGGGAAGTCCATCTCCGGCAGCATCTGTCGCTTTATGGAGCACCAGATCGCCATGCTGCCCTCCAACCGCAAGGAGAATTCCGTCATTCCGGACATGACCATTCAGGAGAATTTCCAGATTGCAGAGCACACCTTGTCCCGCCGGAAGCCTGTGATTCACCGCAAGGAGGAGGCAGCCGCCTTCAACCGGCTGCGCGAAATGCTGCGCATCAAGTCTGAAGATCCTCAGGACCCCATCAACTCCCTCAGCGGCGGCAATCAGCAGAAGGTTTTCCTTGCCCGGTGGCTGAACACCGACGCGGACATCCTGATTTTTGATAACCCGACCCAGGGCGTGGACGTGGGCGCAAAGGCGGAAATCTATCAGCTGATCCTTCAGTTCGCCCAGGAGGGCAAGACCGTTATCATCAATACCCTGGAAATACCCGAGATCAAAAAGGTTTCCGACCGCTGTGTGGTTTTCTACGACGGCGCCGTGGCCAAAATATTCAGCCACGACGAGATCACAGAACAGTCCGTCATGATGTACTCCACCAACGCTGTGGCAGAAGCCGGAAAGAGTGAGGTTTAATATGACCCAAAAAGCAAACAAGATTCAACCCCAGAAACTGCTGGCAGAATGTTGGAGCAAATACAGCTATATTTTCGTATTTGTCATCATTCTGATCGTCTACGCAATCACCATCAACGCCAATGGCAACCGCTTCAACCCGGGTCATATCTCCGGCATCCTTTCCAGCCAGAATACGGTCATCGTGGGTACCATGGCCATCGGCATGGCAATGGTCATCATCACCGGTCAGATTGACCTGTCCCTTGGCTCTTCTCTGGTGCTGTGCACCGGCGTAACCATCGTTGCCTACAACGCCACCGGCGGCAATGTACTGGTAATGCTGCTGGCTGCCCTTGGTTCCGGCCTGATCTGCGGCCTCATTAACGGCGTTCTGGTTGGTTACGCGAAAATGCCGGCCTTCATCGTGACCCTGGGCACCATGCTGATTTACCGCTCTCTTACCTTGAGCGTGGTGCGGGAGATGGATCCGGCACTCACCGGCTCCTCCTCCAGTCAGTTCTCCATGATCAGCGAAATGCCCAGCTATGACTTCCTGCGGATGCGGTTCGGCACCGGCAGCCTGCGGTTGGGCAGCATCCAGATCCCCTACATCTCCTTCCTGTTCGTGGCCATTACCCTGTTCTTCATCTTCCTGATGTCCAACACCAAGTACGGCAAGAGCATTTACGCCGTGGGCAGCAACGCAAAAACCGCCCGGCTGACCGGCATCAACGTGGAGGGTGTCAAGGTTTCCGTGTTTGCCGTTACTGGCTTGCTGGTCGGCGTGGCCAGCTTCATTCAGGCCTGCAAAATCGGCAACGTTACCCCCGCCTCCTCCGGCACCTCTTATGAAATGTACGCCATCGCCGCGGTTGTTCTGGGCGGTGTGAACATGGCCGGCGGCCGTGGCAAGATTCTGGGCGTGTTCTTTGGCGCCCTGTCCTATACCACCATCAACTTTATCATCGTCAGCATCCCCGCCCTCAGCCCGGATATCCAGAACACCTTCCAGGGCCTGGTGCTGATTGCGGTGATTCTGGTTCAGACCGCCGGTCCGGTCATCAAGGAAAAATTCATCAGTCTCCGCCAGCGGGCGAAGGCTCCCAAGCAGTAACGAAGGAGGAGATCAAATGAGCATTAAAGTCGGTATTATCGGCTGCGGAAAAATCGCCCAGGTTCGCCACATTCCCGAATTCATGGCGAATCCCCATACGGAAATCGCGGGCTTCTACGACATCAATCTGGCCCGGGCGGAGGAGCTGGCAAAAACCTACGGCGGCAAAGCCTACCCCACCTACGAAGCGCTGCTGGACGACCCTGCCATTGATGCTGTCAGCGTCTGCGCCGCCAACCATGTCCACGCCGAAATCTCCATTGCCGCTCTGAAAGCAGGCAAGCATGTCCTGTGCGAGAAGCCGATGGCCATTTCCCTGGAGGAATGTGAAGCGATGGTTGCCGCAGCCAAAGAATCCGGCAAGTACCTGATGATCGGCCAGAACCAGCGTCTGGCAAAAGCCCACGCCAAGGCCAAGGAGCTGATCGAGCAGGGCGCCATTGGCAAGGTTCTGACCTTCCGCACCACCTTTGGTCACGGCGGCCCCGAGACCTGGAGCATCGACCCCGGTAAGAATGTGTGGTTCTTCGACAAAAGCAAGGCTGCAATGGGCGCAATGGCCGATCTAGGCATCCATAAGACGGACATGATTCAGTATATACTTGGCAGCAAAATCATCAGAACCCAGGCCATGCTGACCACCCTGGACAAGCGGGATGCCTCCGGCAATCTCATCGGCGTGGACGACAACGCCATCTGCATCTACCAGATGGAAAACGGCGCCATCGGCACCATGACTGCCAGCTGGACCTACTACGCCGCCGAGGACAACACCACCGTCATCTACGGCACCAAGGGGGAACTGCGGCTGTATGACGATCCCAGATACTCCGTCCAGCAGATCAACGCCGACGGCACCCGCATCGACTACCAGATTGATCAGATTCAGACCAATGACAACCAGACGGCTTCCGGTGTCATCGACCTGTTCGTCAAGTCTCTGGTGGAAAATACGCCGCCTGAAATTTCCGGCGAGAATGTGCTGCACGCCATGAAAGCCGTGTTTGCCAGCATTGAGTCCTCTGCAAAGGGCTGTGCTGTTGATGTGAAGTAAGGAGGAAGTGCCATGAAACTGGGTCTTGTATCCGCCATTCTGGATGGCTGGAATTTTGAAGAAATGATTGACACCGTGTCCGAAATGGGCTTTTCCTGTGTCGAAGTGGCCTGCTGGCCCCAGGGCAAGGCAGAGCGCCGCTACGCCGGTGTGAGCCATATTGATGTTTCGGAGCTGGACGATGAAAAAGCCGCTTATATTCTGGACTACTGCCGCAAAAAGCAGGTGGAAATTTCCTCGCTGGCCTTCTATCCCAACACCATGGACGGCGATCTGGAAAAGCGCGCCCATAATATCGCCCATCTGAAAAAAGTAATCGCCGCCTCTGCAAAGCTTGGGGTCAATCTGGTTACGACCTTCATCGGCCGGGATCAGACCAAATCTGTGGAGGAAAACATCGAGCTGTTCCGGGAAATCTGGCCCGATATCATCGGCTACGCGGCCAATCTGGGCGTGAAGGTTGCCATTGAGAACTGTCCCATGCTCTTTGGCCGGGATCAATGGCCCGGCGGTCAGAACCTGATGACCACCCCCGCTATCTGGCGCAAGCTTTTTGCCATCATCGATTCCCCTTATTTCGGCATCAACTATGATCCCAGCCACTTTATCTGGCAGCAGATGGATTATGTAAAACCCCTGTACGAGTTCCGGGACAAGATTTTCCATGTTCATTTCAAGGACATCAAGCTCTATCCTGACAAGCTCAACGACTGCGGTGTTATGGCCTACCCTCTGGACTATATGTCCCCCAAGCTTCCCGGCTACGGCGATGTGAATTGGGGCCGGTATGTTTCTGCCCTGACGGACATCGGCTATGACGGTTATGCCTGCATTGAGGTGGAGGACAAGGCCTTCGAAAGCAGCCGCGAGCGGATTCTGGACAGCATCCGCATTTCAAAGCGCTATATGGACCAGTTCGTTATCTAACGACAGCAGCAGATACAAACTGCACAGAACCAATGATCCCCCATAGGAGCTCCCCTTCCTGTCAGCTCCTATGGGGGACATATATTTCTGACATTCCCCGGCCTTATAAAGCCGTTTCTTTTTTGCTTGCCAAATACTCTTTCATGACACGCGCAATGTCCTGCGCGCAGCATTTCCCGCTGGGATTCATCTGGGCACATTTACAGCTGCAGCACGCACCTGTCATCTGCTTGATATCCGCAAGTGTTTTGGCGCCCTGATCCATCGCCGCAATAATTTCTCCCTTGGTCACATGATCGCAATAACATACAAGTTCCTGATTCTCCATAATGCGCTCCACTCCTTTTTGTTGCAAAACCCCGCCCATTGAAATGGGCGGGGTTCTGTTTTATATGATATGCACTTGCACCATAAGGTCTTTCCTCTGGTCAGCCTGAAGATACCCTTCGTTCACCTTTCGAAAAACCCCGGCTTGCTCATAATCTACCCCGAATTCAATGGATGGATTATTTCTCGTCAGCGATAGCAGCCTGTGCGGCAGCCAGGCGGGCGATGGGCACACGGAAGGGGCTGCAGGACACATAGTCCAGGCCAATCTTGTGGCAGAAGGCAACAGACATGGGATCGCCGCCGTGTTCGCCGCAGATGCCGTAGTGCAGATTCTTACCGGAAGCCTTGCCCTTGGAGACAGCCATCTCCATCAGCATGCCCACACCGGTCTGGTCCAGCTTGGCAAAGGGATCGTTCTCGAAGATCTTGTTCTCATAGTAAGCATTCAGGAACTTGCCTGCATCGTCACGGGAGAAGCCATAGGTCATCTGGGTCAGGTCGTTGGTGCCGAAGCAGAAGAACTCTGCTTCCTGGGCGATCTGGTCAGCAGTCAGGCAGGCACGGGGGATCTCGATCATGGTACCGACTTCATACTTCAGCTCCACGCCGGCTGCGGCGATTTCAGCATCAGCAGTCTTGACTACCACGTCCTTGACATACTTCAGTTCCTTCACGTCGCCGGTCAGGGGGATCATGATCTCAGGAACATTGTTCCAGTCGGGATGCTTCTTCTGGGTGGCAATGGCAGCCCGGATGACAGCCTTGGTCTGCATGGCAGCGATCTCGGGATAGGTGACGGCCAGACGGCAGCCGCGGTGACCCATCATGGGGTTGAACTCATGCAGGGAAGCGATGATGTTCTTGATGTCCTGAACGGTCTTGCCCTGGGTGGCAGCCAGAGCGGCGATGTCTTCCTCCGTGGTGGGAACGAACTCGTGCAGAGGGGGATCCAAGAAGCGGATGCACACGGGCATGCCTTCCATGGCTTCATACAGGCCCTCGAAGTCAGCCTGCTGCATGGGCAGGATCTTCTCCAGAGCGGCTTCCCGCTCTTCCACGGTGTCGGAGCAAATCATCTCACGGAAGGAACCGATGCGGCCTTCCTCGAAGAACATGTGCTCGGTACGGCACAGACCGATGCCTTCCGCACCCAGGGATCTTGCCTTGATGGCGTCACGGGGGGTGTCGGCATTTGTGCGGACCTTCAGGCAGCGGTACTGGTCAGCCCAGCCCATGATGCGGCCGAACTCGCCGGCGATTTCGGCATCCTTGGTGGGGATCACACCGTCGTAGATGTTGCCGGTAGAGCCGTCCAGGGACAGGTAGTCGCCCTCGTGGTAGGTCTTGCCGGCCAGAGTGAACTGCTTGTTCTCCTCATCCATCTTGATCTCGGTGCAGCCGGAAACACAGCAGGTGCCCATGCCGCGGGCAACGACAGCTGCGTGAGAGGTCATACCGCCGCGGACGGTCAGAATACCCTGTGCGGCCATCATGCCTTCGATGTCTTCAGGAGAGGTCTCCAGACGGACCAGGACCACCTTCTCACCCCGGGCAGCCCATTCCTTGGCATCCTCGGCGGTAAAGACGATCTTGCCGCAGGCAGCTCCGGGAGAAGCAGCCAGCGCCTTGCCCACGGGGGTAGCAGCCTTCAGGGCAGCGGCATCGAACTGGGGATGCAGCAGGGTGTCCAGGGTTCTGGGCTCGATCATGGCAACAGCCTTCTTCTCGTCGATCATGCCTTCGTCAACCAGGTCGCAGGCGATCTTCAGAGCGGCGGGAGCGGTACGCTTGCCGTTACGGGTCTGCAGCATATACAGCTTGCCGTTTTCCACAGTGAACTCCATGTCCTGCATATCCCGGTAGTGATCCTCCAGAATCTGGCAGACCTTCTGGAACTGCTCGAATGCTTCGGGGAACTTGTCAGCCATCTCGGAGATGGGCATAGGAGTCCGGACGCCGGCCACAACGTCTTCGCCCTGGGCGTTGGTCAGGAACTCACCGAACAGCTTCTTCTCGCCGGTAGCGGGGTTACGGGTGAATGCAACGCCGGTGCCGCAGTCATCGCCCATGTTTCCAAAGGCCATGGACTGGACGTTAACGGCAGTACCCCAGGAGTAGGGGATATCGTTCTCGCGGCGGTAAACGTTTGCACGGGGGTTGTCCCAGGAACGGAACACAGCCTTGACGGCGCCCATCAGCTGCTCCTTGGGATCGGAGGGGAAGTCAGAACCAATCTTGGCCTTGTACTCATCCTTGAACATGCCTGCCAGCTTCTTCAGGTCTTCGGCAGTCAGATCCACGTCCTGGGTAACGCCCTTTTCTTCCTTCATCTTGTCGATGAGGGCTTCAAAGTACTTCTTGCCGACTTCCATAACCACGTCGGAGTACATCTGGATGAAACGGCGGTAGCAGTCGTAGGCCCAGCGGGGATTTCCGGACTTGGCAGCCAGGACCTCCACCACGTCCTCGTTCAAACCCAGGTTCAGGATGGTATCCATCATGCCGGGCATGGAAGCGCGGGCACCGGAACGAACGGAAACCAGCAGGGGGTTTTCCTTGTCGCCAAACTTCTTGCCGGTGATACCCTCCAGCTTTTCCACATATTCCATGATTTCAGCCATGATCTCGTCGTTGATCATGCGGCCGTCTTCATAGTACTTGGTACAAGCTTCGGTGGTGATGGTGAAGCCCTGAGGAACAGGCAGTCCAATGTTGGTCATTTCAGCCAGGTTGGCGCCCTTACCGCCCAGCAGCTCACGCATGGAACCGTTGCCTTCCGTGAACAGGTAAACGTACTTGTGAGACATATTATACCCCTTTCAAACTTTAGGTGAGTCATTTTCACCTGAATTTTTATATTTTTGGATTGTGTTTTGTAATGCCCGTATAGTATACCATGCAATAGAGCATTTTGCAAACATTTTTCTGCTTGTTTTGTAAGTTTTTTACATTCTCTATCGATTTCTCTGATAAAAAATCGTTTCTGATACTGCTTCTTGATTAAAATCTTTCATTGAATATCAGTATAATTCAAATTTATCCCCAAGCAGAGCAATCCCGGCGGCATGGAAGAGACCACACCGCCGGGATTTCAACATTTTCGTCAGGAGTTCCTGTGGATAATGTCCTGTTTTCTTTCTTTTACCAGCATGGGGGTGAACATCGGCTTTCCGAATTCCGCCACAAACCGCTGGCATTTGATGAGGAAGGCATAATAAACGTTAAAGCCGCAGCCGTACATGGTCTCCGTGTTGGCCATGCCCTTGGCGATGATCACGTCAGCGGTGTTCAGCGCGTTCCGGGCCTCTTCACCGAGCTGGTCCAACTGGGCGCCCGCAATCCGATTGCCGTTGTCAATGACCGGAAAGGGGATCCCCACTTCCGCCGCGTCGGCCCGGGTGGCATCGTTCTGGGCAATATCTCCCCGGACACAGAAGGTAATGGACTGATGGGGATACTTCTTCCCAATTTCCTCGGCAAAGATCCGGTCAAAGCCGATTTCTCCGGCGTTGTCCGTCAGGTAAAGCAGCTGTTTACCCTGTTCCAGATCCTGGCACAGGGCGTGATAGTTATCCCGGTCCAGCTCCATTTCCAGCCCCTTGTCCAGCATCTGGTCCAGTTTCTCGAAGCTGACCTGTCCCTGGAGGGCGCTAAAATCCAGATAATTGCCCAAAATCGCAAACTGCAATCCGGCAAAGACGGGATCCGCCGTGGATTCCACCTTTTCCCGAATCTGGTCCAGCCGCGCCAGCACGAACCGGTTGGAGTCGTTTTTCTCCTGACGGAACCGGTCCAGGGGCAGACCGTACATCTCATGAAGCAGGTCGTTGGCTGCCGGGCCGAACCAGGGAGATGACACCCCTTCCGGGGCGTCCAGATACAGCTTCAGCAGTTTCTTTGTGAACGCCATGGCCTGTTCCTCCGTGCCCAGAGGCCGGATGATGTCCAGATACCGCTTTAAAATGCACTGGATGCAGCCCGTGTCAATGGCGATGCTCATACCGCCAGCTTCACCACCATCTTTTTGCAGGGAGCAGGCTCTCCCACGGCAATGCCGGGCATGTGGGCATCCTCAGGGAACACCACATAGCAATACCCGGCAGGAATCCGCATCAGATCCACATGGCCGGTATAGAAGCCAATGTCGTCAGAATCATTGAAATCGCCGTCGGGCGTCAGGGTCGCCACATCGGCCCAGCCCACGCACTCCTCGCCTTCCACAATATACTGCACATCCAGGAACCGGCGATGGGATTCCGAACGGCCTTGGGCAGCAGGCTTGGTGTTGTAGTCCTGGACAATGATCCGGTTATTGCCGGACAGGGGAACCGTATGGGGCTCCAGATCCGACATATTCTTGATGGCTGCCACGGCCTCTTCCAGGCCGGGGATCACGGCAGCATAGCGGCTCAGGTCTTTAAAGGGACATACAATCATGGTTTCATTCTCCTTTTTTCAATAAAATTCACTGGTTCTTACCTGGGAAAATCAGAAAACAAATCTGTCAGGAATCCATAGCAGGCCCCTGCATTTTTACAATTCCAGCAATTGTTCAAAGGAATCCACCTTGGCCGCATAGCCTTCGGGCGTGCCGAATCCATAGGCGCACCAAAGAAAGGGCACGCCCGCCTCCACCGTGGCTTCGTAATCCCCCTGGGTGTCTCCAATATAAGCGCAGGAGGTGATGTTGTGGCGCTGCATTAGGGCACGGATTGTCTTGCCCTTGCTGGTACCGGTGTCGCCAAAGCAGAGGTGACCCTGAATGTAGGGGGTCAGACCCAGCTTTTCCATGCACAGCTCCGGATAGCCTCGCTGGCTGTTGCTGACAATAAACAGCCGGTGATGCTGCGCCAGCTTTGCAATGGTCTCCTTTACACCGTGGTAGCCAATACGGCAGGGATTGTGTTCCAGATAGTGATTCTCCGTCTCCATGCACCGCTCCATCAGATCATACCGGCGCTCTTCCGGGACGGTAGACAGAATCACATCGGCAATTTCCGTCATCACCTTCCCGAACAGGGGCTTCAGATCCGCCGCAGTGACACAAAGGTGGGAATACCCTTCTGCCCGCAGTTGGATGTTATAGCCCTCGGCCACAAGGGCGCGGGAATCCCACAAGGTTCCGTCAATGTCAAAAATCAGGCTTTCGTAATTCATGCTTCCTCCAGATGGCGGCGGATCCGGCCGATGATCATATCCAGGGCCACCAGGTTCTTTCCGCCCTCCGGCACAATGATGTCGGCAAACTTTTTGCTGGGCTCCACATACTGCTCATGCATGGGTTTCACCGTGTTCTGGTACTGGTCAATCACACTTTCCAATGTTCTGCCCCGTTTCCGGACATCCCGCTGGATGCGGCGGCACAGTCGGATGTCCGCGTCGGTGTCCACGAAGACTTTGATGTCCATCAGGTCCCGCAGCTGCTTGTTCTCAAAAATCAGGATGCCTTCCACAATGATGACCCGCTCCGGCACCACCCGGGTGGTCTTGTCAGAGCGGTTATGGATGGTGAAATCATACACCGGGCAGTCGATGGCCTCGCCCTGGCGCAGCACCCTCAGATGCCGGGCCATCAGATCGGTTTCCAGGGAGGCCGGTTCATCATAGTTCAGGCCGCAGCGCTGCTCATAGGTCAGTTCATCATGGCGTTTATAATAGTTGTCGTGACTCAGCACCGTCACCGCACCGGCAAATTCCGTGGTGAGATTCTGCAGCAGGGTGGTTTTTCCACTGCCGCTGCCGCCTGCAATGCCGATAACAAGAATCTTGTTCTTCATAAATCTACCTCTCTCCCAGCAGATCATATCCCCGGGCAATCAGGCCGGGATCGCTGCCGCTGTTTTCCATGATGAGTTCTCCCATGCCCTCTTCCAAAAGGTCTGCCTGGGAAAGACGCCGCTTCGTTTCTCTGGCAGTCCCCTCTCCCCCATCCAGCAGCACCACCTGCTGCCCCAGGACCCGGGAGATGGCCTTTGCCGCCAGGGGATAATGGGTACAGCCCAGGACCACCGCATCCAGCTTACCGATGTACGGTGCCAGCAACGCCCGCAGCAGTGCATCCATTTCCATGGAATCTGCCTTTCCTGCCTCCACCAGCTCCACCAGTCCCGGCATTGGAATCTTGCTGATGGTGCAGTTTTCCTGGAAACGATGCAGCAGGGTATCGAATTTCTCCTCCCGCAGGGTCACTTCCGTGGCCATGACGCCGATACGCCCTCCGGGATAGTGGTCCGCCGCCACCTTCAGGGCCGGTTCAATGCCGATGATGATGAGTTCCGGGTGTTGTTCCCGGAGCTGCCGGACCGCTGCGGACGTTGCCGTGTTGCAGGCCAGCACCAGAGCCTTGAGAGGCTTTCGGGCCAGTAACCGTTCTGCCGCCGCCAGGGTCAGTGCCCGGACTTCTGCCGTGGGCCGGGCGCCATAAGGTGCATTGGCGCTGTCACCAAAATACAGGTACCGTTCCCCGGGCATCAGCCGCCGCAGATGCCGCAACACACTGATGCCGCCCAGACCGGAATCAAAGACAGCAATATAATCTTCTCTGGCGCTCATGCCCTCACCTCCTCCTATTATACATATCATAGCAAAAGTCGAGCCGGGTTTCAATGCTCCGTTGACTTTTTCCCGGATCTTTGCTATTGTGGATTCATAAAATTTTTTAGGAGGAACGGATATGAACCGCTATTTGTTTGTCATTGACTACCAGAATGATTTCGTGGACGGCGCCCTGGGCTTCCCCGGTGCCGAATTACTGGATGAAAAAATCGCCGCCAAAATTCGCGGGTATGGCAAGGGGCATGTCCTGTTCACCCGGGACACCCATTTTGAAAATTACCTGGACACCCGGGAGGGTCGGAATCTGCCGGTGGTCCACTGCGTCAAAGGAACGCCCGGCTGGGAGGTCTATGGCCAAACCGCAAAAGCCCTGGCAGAAACAGAGGCTCCCGGCATTGACAAGCTGGTGTTCGGCATCGATGTCACCGATCCGGCCACTGCCGCAGTGCTGCCGGCCGATGCCGATGAAATCGAATTGGTGGGTTTGGTCAGCAACATCTGTGTGGTCAGCAACGCGGCGGTGCTTCAGAGCAAATATCCGGAGGCAACCATCATTGTAGATGCCGCCTGTACCGATTCCTTCGACAAAGTCCTCCACGAAAAGGTGCTGGATGTACTGTCCGGCCTTCAGGTAAAGGTCATCAACCGGTAAACAAAAGCCTGCTGTTTTGAAAACAGCAGGCTTTTAGATTGTCGAAAAGCCCCGCTGGATTTTTCATGAAATCCGCTTACAGGGAGCATCCGGAGCGGTTTCTTTACAGCATCACCGTCAGCAGGGTCACAATAATGACAATGGAGATCACGATGGCGACGGAATTGATGGTGCTGGACAGGCCCACGTCCTCCTTCAGTTCGGCGGTAAAAATGGGCATCATGGAACCGATGGGACTGAAGGCCAGGATCACCAGCGTCTGGCGAATCTCCAGGCTGAAGGGCAGCAGATAGAACCAGGCCAGGGCCAGCAGCACCGCAGCGCCAAACCGAGTGAGCAGCAACTTCACCATGATTCCGAGCTTACTCTTATCCGCGGAAATATTCATACCGCAGCCGATCATCAGCATGGCAAGGAAGGCATTGCCGCCGCCCACAATCTCTGCCAGGGTCAGCACAGGTTTGGGCAGGGTCAGGCTGTTCAGATTCAGAATCACCATCAGCACATGGGTCATGAAGGGAAGGGAGGACACGGCCGTTTTGGCGATCCGGCGAAACTCCATCTTGCCGCCGTCTTTTACCGCCCGGGCCACACTGTAAGAACCGCCAAAGCAGATCAGGGCATTGCCCAGGTCAAAAATACTGGTGGTCAGCACGCCCACCGGTCCCAGAAAGCTCTGGGTAAAGGGCAGCGCGAACGTGCCGATGTTATAGCCCGCCATATTTTGAATGTAGAAGGCCCGCTCCGCCCGGGTCTTTTTCAGGGCGACCAGCCAGCCCAGGAAGATATAAATCACGCCTCCACCCAGGCCCAGCAGGGCGATGGTCAGCATAGATGCATCAATGGGCTTGCCCGCCGCACTTGCAATGATAGCCGCCGGCAGGGTGATCTTCATCACCACCGTGGACAGCACTCCAAAGGTCTCCGGCCCGAAAACGCCGATCCGGCGGAGGGTATATCCCAGCAGAATGATCACAACAAAGCATCCCGCCCGGGTCAGAATATCCAGCATACGATTCCTCCAAATTTTTATTGTACTATTTTTAACCGGCCGCAGCCCTGGTATGCCGTCTGTACACCACAAAAAAGGCGATCATCTGGGCAGTCAGGGTAATGGTCCAGGAGATTGGATAGGACAGGAACAGGCACTGGGGGGTGGGCACCATCCGGAAAGCCGTGGCCACCCAGAAAATCCGGAAGCCGCAGGCGCCCAGCAGACAGATCACCATAGGCACAACAGATGCGCCCATGCCCCGGAGCGCGCCGGTGGACACGTCCATCATACCGCAAAGGAAATAAAAAGTGCCCACAATGGCCAGCCGCTGCATGCCATACTCGATGGCCTGCGCCGAATCCGTGATGTAGAACGACAGCAGCCGGTTGCCAAACCCATAGGCAACGGCGCTTAATGCAAGGCCCATTGCCATGACGCTGCCCATACAGATCCACAGAATCTTCTTCACCCGTCGATACTGCCCGGCGCCCACATTCTGGCCCACAAAATTCACCGCTGTCTGGTGGTAGGAATTCAAAGAGGCGAACAGGAAGCCCTCCATATTGACGGCCGCCGCATTGCCGGACACAAAAACCTCGCCAAAAGAATTGACGGAGGACTGGATCAGCACATTGGAAATAGAAAACAGGGCGCTCTGGATACCGGCAGGCAGGCCGATGCGGATGATTCGCTTCATGAGATTCTTGTCAAAGCGCATTTGACGCAGCTCCAGGCGGCAGCAATCGGTTCGGCGCATCAGCGCCCACATCACCAGTGCCGCGGAAATGCCCTGAGAAATGGTGGTGGCCAGGGCCACACCCGCCACATTCAGCTCCAGCACCCGGACGAAAAACAGGTTCATCAGCACATTGAGCACCCCTGCAAAGGTCAGGAAAATCAACGGACTTCTGGTGTCTCCCGCGGCCCGCAAAATGGCGGCGCAGAAATTATACACCATGGTAAAGGTGACACCGCCAAAGCAGATTTTCATATAGGTGGTGGAGAGGGGCAGCACCGATGCCGGGGTATCCATCATCCCCAGGAAGTCATCCGCCCAGGAAATGCCCACCACCGTCAAAATGGCCCCGCTGACCAGGGCCATAGGCACCGCGGTATGGATCGTACGGCGGACTTCTTCTTCCCGATGGCCGCCGATGCCATGAGCCACGGTGACACCGGCGCCCACGGACAGACCCACGAAGAAATTCACCAGCAGGTTTGTAATATAGGTGGTGGCGCCCACTGCCGCCACCGACAGACTGCCGCAGTACTGCCCCACCACCACCAGATCGGCAGCATTAAAAAGCAGCTGCAGGACACTTGTCAGAATGATGGGCACCGTGTAAAGAATGATGTTGACGAACAACGGTCCTTCTGTCATGCTTTTGTTCCGGCGTATCAACCCAGACACCTTCTTTTAAAATACTCTATCATTCATTATAATTCGTTTTTCGGAAAGTGCAAGAACCGGAACTGCACAAAAAACAAATTGTCGGGGCGGCTTGACAGCAGTATCTTTCACAAGGTATAGTATGGACGGTATACTTGATCTCAAATGACGGTTCATCCCACCGTACATTGATATTCGACACTTTCAGGAGGGGTTTCCATGAACAAAGTCAAAAAACCGGATGTCAAAACCTACCACCCGCAGATGAGTGGGGATCCCCTGTGCGTTGAAAAGGGTTGGTGTCATTCCACCCATGAAGGCATCAAAGACTTTCTGGACTGCATCGAGTGCTTCGAGCAAACCGACGATGGTATTTCCTTTCAGGTTTCCACCTTCCGGGGCAGCCAGGCCCTGGTGACCATCAACTTTGTCAGCCAGACGGCTTTCCGGCTGCGGATGTTCCCCCACGGAAAAACGCCCCGGCTGGTAAACCAGGTTTTTGATTTCACCCCCATCCCTGATTTTACCCTGGAGGAAGAAGATCTGTTTTTCACCGCCAGGACGTCCCGCCTGACCCTCCGGTTCCGAAAAGCCCCCTGGGAGCTGTCCGTGGAACTCGACGGGGAAGATCTGACCCGGGAACAGATCAAGGACCTCAACGTGGACCAGAAATACAAGGCCCTGCCCATCGGCTTTACGGTGGGCGCCGACGGCAAAATTCTGGATGCCTTTGAAACCATGTACCTGTACAGCGACGAGGCCTTCTACGGCTTCGGCGAAAAATTCAATTCCTTCAACAAGCGCGGACAGACCGTCACCGTCTGGCAGCGGGATGCCCAGTCCACCAATTCCGATATCTCCTACAAGGGCATGCCTTATTTCATGAGCAGCTGCGGATACAGTATTCTCATGAACACCTTCACCCGGACCCACTTCAACATGGGCGCCACCTCCGGCGTTTCCTACACCATGGAGACGGAAGATCCCTATCTGGACTATTATCTGTTCGCCGGTCGGGATCCCAAAGGGTTGATCCGGGACTACACCGCCCTCTCCGGCCGGTCGCCCATGATCCCCCGGTGGGCGTTTGGTTTTTGGATGTCCCGAATGAGCTACATGAACCGGGCCGAGCTGGAAGAGGTTGTGGATCGGATGGCCGATTTTGGCATGAGCGTGGATGTGGTCCACATCGATGCCTGGCAGCCCAATTTTGAGGACAGCTTCCTGCCCAGCGGTACCGCCGACCTGCTGAGCTTTGACGAAACCCGATTCCCGGATCCCCAGGGGATGATCAACGCCCTGCGGGAAAAGGGCATCCGACTGTCCCTGTGGATGTTCCCCTATGTCCAGGCCATTGATCCCACAGGGCGCATTTCCTACCAGTTTGAGACCCTGGCAGCCCAGGGATATCTGGTGAAGGATGCCACGGGAAAGCCCCGGATCTTCTCCCCCGGCGAAGGCGATGTGGATGCCTGGAAGGTGGCTGCCCTGGACTTTACCAATCCTGACCTGGTGGCCTATATGAAAGGCCGGATCAAGAGACTGATGAAAATGGGCGTCGGCGTCATCAAAACCGACTTTTCCGAGGAGCTCCCCGAGGATTCCGTGTTCTTCGACGGTACCACCGGGTTGGAAAGTCACAACCGCTATCCCCTGCTCTATGCCAAAACCATTTACGAAGCATCCCGGGAAGCCAAGGAAGAGATGGGCGAGAAGGCCCTGCTCTGGGGCCGCAGCGGCTACCTCGGCAGCCAGAATTATCCTGCCTGCTGGGCCGGCGACTCCTCCGCCTCCACCAACAACCTCCATGCCCTTCTGACCGGCGGACTGAACATGGGTATCAGCGGAATGTCCTTCTGGGGGTTTGACATCGGCGGCTTCTACAACTGCGATTATTCCGGCACCCGGGTCATTCCAGAGGAGGAAGAATACATTCGTTCCGTGCAGATGGGTCTGATGTGTCCCCTCAGCCGCAGTCACGGCCAGTCCACACCCCGGGAGCCCTGGGTCTTTTCCGAAACCGCCCAGGATGCGTTCCTGAAAATCAACAAGCTGCGCTATCGGATGCTGCCCTATCTGTACAGCACCGGGTACGAAACCACCCGGGAAGGCATCCCCATGATGCGGGCCATGCTGCTGGAGTTCCCGGACGATCGAAACACCCTCAATATGTCCCAGCAATACATGCTGGGCGGCAGCCTGCTGGTGGCTCCTGTGTTCGATCAGCCCAAGCATCACATCTATCTGCCTGCCGGCAGCTGGATCGATCTGGGCACCGGCAAGCGGCTGGAGGGCGGCACCTGGATCACCTATCCCAAGACCATCGATGTGATCCCCCTGTTCCTCCGGGAAAATACCATGCTGCCCATGCTGAAGGAAGCCCCCCTGCACATCCCGGAAGAGAATTTCCGGGACCTGGAACTGCTGGTCAATATCGGGTCTGCCATGGAGCAGCCTTACTATGACGACGGGGTGGAGGGTCTCTTCCGGGCCAGCCTGGAAGATGGCGTCCTGAACATGACGGTGCAGGATATTCCCGCTGTCAGCTTCCGCATCTACGCCGCCACGGAAATCACCCGGGTGATGGTCAACGGAGAAGCAAAAGAATTCCACCGGGAAGAAGGCTGTATTGTCTGCTGAGATCCGGTTTTATACTATTTTTCGATAAAAATGTTTCATTTTTACCAAAAAGGCACCGCCTGATGGCGTTGCCGAACAGGTGATTTTCGAAATAGAAAATCACCTGTTCCCGTCTTATATGATTCTCTAATGAAAATGTTTCATCCGAAATGATGAAATATTTTAAAAGAGAATCAGTATCAGGAGGAAAAACAATGAATCACCATGACTATTTGATCCGGTCGGAAACCCCTGCCGACTACCGTATTGTGGAAGAGCTGACCCGGGAGGCCTTCTGGAATCAGTATGTACCCGGCTGCACAGAACATTATTTGGTCAACCAGATGCACACCCACCCCGATTTCGTCCCGGAACTGGCTTTTGTGCTGGAAAAAGATGGGCAGATCCTCGGCAGCATCCTGTACACCCGTTCCAAACTTGTCAGCGAAGCCGGAGAGGAAAAGACGGTCCTGACCTTCGGCCCCATCAGTGTGCGGCCGGGGCATCAGCGAAAAGGCTACGGCAAGGCGCTGATTGAACATTCCTTCGAAGCCGCCCGGTCTATGGGCTATGACACTGTGGTGATCCTGGGAGATCCCGGCAACTATGTGTCCCGGGGCTTCAAAAGCTGCAAAAAGTACAACGTCTGCTTCGAAGGGGATGTGTTTGCCGCCGCTCTGCTGGTAAAGGAACTGGCAGAAGGCGCCCTGGATGGCCGCCGCTGGTATTTCCATGAGAGTCCGGTCTGCAATGTGTGCGCAGACGACGCCGCTGTGGCCGCGTTTGACGCCACCTTCCCCCCGAAGGAAAAGCACTGGCAGCCCAGTCAGGAAGTGTTCTATATCCAGAGTCATTCCACCTTATAAGCACGCGAAAAGGCGCCGCTACGCGGCGCCTTTCGTTTTTCTGTTTCGTTTTACGATTTGGATGGTTTTCTGATTGGGTTTTGAGCATCATTCCGAAAAAGGAATCTCTCTGATCTTTGCCATATAGTATTCATCCAAGTACACGCCATCGACACAAACCGATTTTCGTTTCACGCCCTCTATTTCGAAGCCGCTGTTTGTGTACAGGCGTTTCGCCGCTTCATTTTCACAAATGACCGTTAACTCCAAGCGGGTTACCCCTTTTTCCTCGGCCCAGACATTCAGTCTTCTGAAAAACTCTGTTCCAATGCCTTTGCCGCGAAACGAGCGCAAGATCCCCACAACAATATAAGCACTGTGCGCAATGCGATTCAATTTTCCCTTTTGTGCGGATATATATCCGATGAATTGATGATCCGCTTCGGCCACAAGAAGGAAGTCTTCTCCTTCTGCGGAATCCCGTATCAAAGACGCAACTCTTGGAAGATTCTTTGTCCTTTCTCCCGGTTCGTACAGCATGTATTTTGTTTCATAATCCAGCTGATTCATCAGATTCCAAAACTTTTCCGTCTCATCCACGGATGGTGTTCTGTACTCCATCCTGGGACCTCCATTCAGATTTCGATTTGTTGCGATGACTGTTCTGCTTCATCCTTTTACAGAGGGACATTTCCCCAATTCGCTGCCCAGGATAGCCTGAGCTCTGATAAGCAGCATGCTGATCAGCAGAGAAACAGAATAGACGACAACCGGGAAACAATATTCGAAGAAATCACATACCGGAAAGCGACGCACTACTACATTCAGAACCGTAATGACCATGAGATGGATGATGTAGATGTTCGTCGAATGTTTTCTCCCGATATGATACAGGAATTGCATTTTTCCATTCCAATAGGGGCTCGTAAATGCGGAAAAAACAAGGATGCTGAGAAACGTTGTACTGAGATAGTGGTCTTTTATGAAAGTGAGCCCATAAGGAAATAGCAAACGAACCTCTATCATGGTTGTGATGGCAAAAAACAGCGTCATTGAGAGATGCAGAATATGGTTTTCACTGAATTTTGCAATGGCTTCCTTGTATTTTCGAAGATAAAAACCGATGGTGAAATATGGAATCCCCATAAACAGGAAGTTTCTGACAAGATAATCCGGATAGTCATTTCGAGAAAAAAACAGAAGATAATTGTCAAGCACCTGCATCACCAGCAAAAGAACCGGTGTTGCAATGAAAAGTATTCTGCTGAAATATTTCGGAAACACTTTGTTGAGGAAATATACGATAATCAAAACATACAAAATTGCGCCCAGGTACCACAAATGTCCCCCAAAAGGCGATACATTAAAGGCAACGAACTTCAACAGGGTTTTTGGCTTGATCATACGAAGGAAAAACGATTTGACTCCTCCCCCTCTGCACACCAACAACAGGTTCCACAGGAAGTATAGAATATTCGCAAATATACAAAGATGAAAAATCTTTTTCATTTGCGCCGGTTCCCTTTTTCGATTCATCGCGTCCACATAAAAGTAGCCTGTAATCATAAAGAAAACAGGAACAGCGATTCGAGCCAGTGCATCGATATAACTTCCTGTCTTTCCGGGAAAAGGGATATGTATGATGATCACGCAAAAGGCGCACAGAGCCTTCAAAATGTCCAAACCATACACCCTGTCCGTCAAAAGATTCTGATTACTTTCCCTCATAACGCCAACCCTTTTCCACAATATGATATTCCAAAATCCTCAGCTTCCCCGTCAAGCAAAGACATACTGTCTGTGAAGTTTTTCATTGTCTTGCTTTAATCGAAGAAAGCTTCCCACATTTCTGATTGCATCGCTTTAAAACACATCTCGATTTGTTCCCTGTTGTTTTTTTCTGTGGCAAGCTCCGGAAGCTCATCCATTCCAAAATAATCAAAACCGGTCGTTTCAATATTCGCCGCAAATTCGCCGCCAATCACTTCACACTGCATAAATATTTTGCACACCTTATATGCATAGATTGGCAGATTATGCTTCTCCCTATCCTGTACTGCAATCACGCGTTTTACCGAAACATCAAGTCCCGCTTCTTCTTTGACCTCTTTGATTGTATTTTCCTCTACCGAAAGATCGACATCACACCAACCACCCGGCAATGACCATTTTCCATTCGTTTCCTGAACCAACAATATCTTTCCATTTTGAAAGATTGCGGCTCTTGTATCAATTTTAGGTGTCTGGTACCCGATGTCACTGCAAAACAGATTTTTTACTTTTTCCAGGGGTATCTCTGTTTTATCGTGAATCATTTCCGCCGAAATATCCCGAATTCTTTCATAACGCTCCCGATCAAATTGATCTTTTCCGTAAAACAAACCACTTTGGGCAATCGCCTGCAGCTCTACGGCCCATTTTAGCCACTGTTCATTTTTATTCATATCCGTCACTTCCACAAATTCCGGTTTGCTGCGCCAGGATGAAAAGAGCCCGTGGCACAAAGTCACGGGCTCTGCGTTAAGCAAGGAATCAATCCTGTCGATTTGTATGCGGTGCGTCCTTCCATCCCCGCCCGCGGAGGACACTTTCCCTTTGTTAGTAAATGTAGTCCTCATAGTCGGCCTGCAAATACTTCCAGATGTAGTTTACCAGGTCGATGTATTCCGGATTTTCGTACTTGATGACGGTTCCGTCCGTCAATTCAAGGGTCCGGCATCCGTTTTCGTCCAAATAGTTTTTGGCAACATGGTCGCTTCTTACAAAGTAGAGCCGGTAACATTCGGTCAGCTTTCTTTCAGCGGACGCAAGATCCGTTACATTGAGAACATTGTCCGTAGTGCCTCTGCCCGGGATGCTTCCCACTCTGAACGTGTAGCTTATGCCGCCACATTCAAGCAGCGTAAGCCCCTCATCGTACACCTTGTTGGGGAACAGGAACGCGTCCTGGATATTAAAGAGTTTTTTCCCATTCTCATAATAGGCATCAATCCGCTGCCCGTTCTCATCATAGAGATAACCCAGGCTGATCGGGTCGCCAAGATATTGATGGGCATCCTCGGGGTCATCCACGTAGACATATTTTGCATCAAAGGCAGCAGCAAGCTGGTCCTCCCGCACAAAGCCAAACGCACCCTTGTACGGATAGGCGGCAGAGCGGAGCTTGGTAAAGCCATCCTCCTCATAGATATCGAAAACCAGCTGCTCCGCGGTAAGGCCTTCCACAATGGGATCAATGATCAGCTGCGTCAGATCCTCGCTCAGATCCCATGTACCGATATGACGTGAGGCCACTTTCTCTTTCTCGTCATAGAAATCTTTCTCTTCAATGAAAATGTACCAACCATTCAGCTTGTTTTCTCCGTATTCGGGATGAACATAGCTATATGTTTCACATATCCCGTAAGCGTGGTTGGTATTTCTCAAGGGCATGTCCCTAATCTGGCCGGTTTCATCGACCTGAATTGTCTCAATATACCACCGGCCCATCAGCTGATCCTTCAGGCTTTGCTTCCGGACCTCCCTCTGTACCTGGGCCAGCAGCTCCGTGTTGGTCACAAGGGCTTTTTCCGCGTCTGTAAGGGCGTCATAGGCTTCGGCCGCAGCGTTCATGGCTTCCACATCCACCTCTGTGACAGACAGGCCGGCAATTGCATCCTGCACGCAAAGGGCATTATAGATTTCTCTGGCGCTCCGGAGGGTGTCGGCCCCTTCAAGGGCAGTTTTATCCTCCGCGCTCAGGGCATTGCAGGCGGTCTCAGCGGCCTCTATGGCAGAGCCGCTCTCTAATGTGACTGTGCCGATCGCATTGATCAGTTCCTCGGCCTGCTGGACCTCTTTGCTTTTACAGCCGTAAAAGCAGACACACATCATCGCTGTCAAAAACAAAACAATTGCTTTTTTCATACGTTTTCCTCCCTTTTCTTCCCTATCGCAGGAGCTGAAAGCTCTCTTTTCTTATAGCAAATGCTTTCTCAAATGTCAAGATAAACGTTTCTGATCTGAGTTTCTAACACATCTTCAGCAGTATCCGCGCAGCACAGGCGCCGACCTGTTACCTGCTTAAAAGGACAACCGATTCTACATGGAACGATTGTTCCGAATCAATGTCAGAATACCCACAGAATACGCCAATTCGTTCACGGAAACATGTCTGCGCTGTCTTCTGTTTGGATGCCTCATATGCAGACCATCCAAATAGCAAAACACACCAGGTAAGCGGGCTGGTGTGCTGTGCTATTCGGTTGGCTATCAAGGACAAAACATTGATAATGTCATTGTCCCCGTGGTGACATTTTTCCTTCTTTTAAAGCAAAAACACATCCCAAAACAACAATTATTGCGCCTACACCTTGAATCAGGTTAATTGTCTCACCCAAGGTAAAATATCCAACCACTGCTGTTGAAAGCGGAACAATAAGTTGCAAAATATTAAATACCACAACTCCCTGCTTCTGAACAATGTAAAACGCCATTAGCATTCCTGTAAGCATTCCATAGACTCCAGCCAATGCCAGACCAGCTAATAGCCCGATGCCAACCTCTGAAAGCTGCGTTATTTTCCCGCTCTGGACTGCAATTGAAAGATACATGATTCCTGATAATGAAGCAGTGGAAGCACTAATAACGATGGAGTGCAGTTTTTTGCCTACATTTTTCACAACTAAATTCTGGACGGACTGGATTAGTATTGAAATTCCCAGAAGTAGTGCTCCCTTTATAAAGTCGCTGCTTTCTCCATTTTTGTTCCCGTAAATAACAAAAATCAGGGAACCGATTACAGCCAGAATACTTCCTATATAAAAATTGGCCTGCTTTACCCGACCTCTTTCGTCCCGATAGAATAACGCCGCCATAACAACTGCCAGAGGCATGGCAAGAATTCCGAAAATACTGCCTGTTGTTGCGGAAGTATATCTTAACCCGTTCATGTAGAAATACATATTCCCCGTCATCAGGCAACCCAACAACAGCAGTTTCAATATCAATATCGGCGCTTCCTTGATTTTTTTGAACTCTCCACTGAATTTGAAAATGGATATTAAGATAAATACAAAACCGCCTGATAAAAACCTGACTGCATTATTGTTGATGGTATCAAAATGCATGCTCATAAATCGCATAATAGGAAGTCCAAATCCCATTAAAATGATATAGAGGATTCTTAGCGTATTTTTATTGTTCATCTTCTTGTCTTACCTCTGAATAATTTCAATTTGTTGGGCTGATTCACTCAACTAGCCCAAAGTGTTTTAGTGCATCAATAATTGCCGCTTCCTTTTCCTCTGGGCAAACAGTAGGCTTTCGGGGGCTGGTGTGGCTGTCGTTGTAGTTTTCATGCTCCCGAATGCCCAGCTTTTCCCGTACCTGTCCGATATAAGCGGAGTGCACCTTGAAGCCGTACTTTTCCTCGATGTACTACTTCATATCATCATCGGTGTAGATTCTGCCCACATCGGTTTCCAAGTCCTCGGTATTGACCGCAATGTGGAGGTAATCGCTGACCTGTTACCTGCTTAAGAGAACAATGGTTTCCACATGGCTGCACCGGGGGAAGAGGTCCGCGGCCTGGGCATTTTTCAGGGTATAGCCCCGCTCCTTGAGCAGTGCCACATCCCGGGCCAGAGTGGCCGGGTCACAGGACACATAGACAATACGCCGGGGACTCATCCGGTGAAGGGCTTCAATGGTATCGCCATTCAGGCCCTTCCGGGGCGGGTCCACCACCACCACGTCCGGCTTCACGCCCTGCTTTTCCAACTCCAGGGCCGCCTGGCCTGCATCGCCGCAGAAAAATTCCGCGTTTTCAATGCCGTTGCGCCGGGCGTTGTCCCGGGCATCCTCCACGGCCTGGGGGATCACCTCCACGCCGATGACCTTGCCGGCAGCAGACGCCATAGCAAGCGTGATGGTGCCCACACCGCAGTAGAGATCCAATACCAGATCCTCTTTGGTGATTTCCGCCTGCTCAATGGCCGCTTGATACAGCCGCTGCGCCTGGTGATGGTTCACCTGGTAGAAGGACCGGGGCGATAACCGGAAATTCAGGCCGCAGAGGGTATCCTCAATATACCCGGGGCCATAGAGGGTGAGGAACCTGTCCCCCAGCACCGCATTGCCCTTTTTGGTGTTGACGGACAGCACCAGGGTGGTAAAGCCGGGGATTCTCTGAAGCCGCTTCAGCAGCTCCTCCACTTTGGGCAGCTTGTCGCCGTTGCACACCAGGCACACCAGCACCTGCCCCGACACCACGCCCCGACGGACATAAATGTGCCGCAGCAAGCCCTTGTGGGTCACCTCGTCATAGACGGAGATGCGGAACTGGTTTACATAATCCATCACCGCATCCTTGACGGCGTCGGTTTCCTGGGGTAAAATCAGGCAGCGTTTATTTTCCACCACATCATGGGTGCCTGCCCGGAAGAATCCGGCATAGGCCCGGCCCTTCTTCTGGGCCACGGGGTACTGGGCCTTGTTCCGGTAGCCGTGGCAGTCCGGAGCCGCTAGAATGGGAATTTCTTCCAGACTTTCTCCAGCCATCCGGTTCAGACAGGTTTTCACCCGCTCTGCCTTCAGACGGCTTTCCTCTTCATAGTCCATGTGCCAGAAATCGCAGCCGCCGCAGAGCTTTGCCACCGGGCACTCCCGGTTGACCCGGTGGGGAGATTTTTCCAGCAGCTCCACAATTTTACCAGCAGCCCAGGTTTTCTGTGCCTTCTCAATGCGGACCCGGATGGTTTCTCCGGCGATGGCGTTGGGGATGAACACGGCACAGCCTTCAATGTGGGCCACGCCCTGGCCCTCGGAGGTATAATCCGTGATAACGGCGTCATATATTTCGTTTTTGATCAACATTCGGTTTCCTCCAGGGGTGCTTCCATATAGATCTTCCGGGGGGTCATACCCCGGCTTTCGTAAAATTTCATGGCGCCCTCATTGCCGCACCAGACGTTCAGGGTGAGGCTCTTGCAGCCGATGGACCGGGCATAGTCACAGACATGGGCATAGAGCTTCGATGCCACCCCCCGGCCCCGGCAGGTTTCCTCCACGCAGAGGTCGTCAATGTAGAGATTCTTCACATCCCGCAGCACAGGGTCGTCCTTCACTTCTTCCAGGATACAGAAGCAATAACCCAGCAGTGTCTCCTCCACCGCCACAAAAACAGGGCGATGGGAATCCTCCAGAACCGCAGCCAGATCTTCCTCATTGTACTTCTGTGCCCCATCCCGGAACAGGTCCGGCCGGATCTGATGGTGAACCTCCCCCACCTGCCGCAGCAGGCGGATCATGCCGGGAATATCACTTGTTCGCGCCAAACGGATCTCCATAACGTTGGCTCCCTTCTGAAAAAAATTTGGTGAGGATGCCCCACAAATCAAAAAGATTATGAATCATCATACCACATTTTTCGTTCTTCGTAAACCCGGGGTTGTGAAAAGGCAAAAAAACTGGTATGCTTAGTGCAAAGGATGTGACTTTATGAATTATGTAAACTGCACACTCTGCCCCAGGCAATGCGGCGTTGACCGCACCCGGGGGCAGAGCGGTTTCTGCGGCTGTCCCGGCACCGCACTGGTGGCAAAAGCCATGCTCCACAAATGGGAGGAACCGGCCCTGGCCGGGGATCGCGGCAGCGGCGCCGTGTTTTTCGGCGGCTGTACCCTCCGGTGTCGCTATTGCCAGAATTCTGCCATCAGCGGCGGCCCGGCCGGCAAGACCATGGACGCTGCCGGACTGCGAAGCGTGTTTGAGGATTTGGTTTCACAGGGCGCGGAAAACATCGATCTGGTGACGCCCACCCACTTTCTGCCGGATATTTTGCCGGCCCTGTCCCCCAAGCTCCCGGTACCTGTGGTTTACAACTGCGGCGGCTATGAGCGGGTGGAGACGCTGCGGCAATTGGATGGAAAAATCGACATTTACCTGCCGGATCTTAAATACGCGGATCCCAAGCTGGCCGCTGCCCTCTCCGGCGCCCGGGACTACTTCCCTGTGGCCACTGCCGCCATTGCCGAAATGGTGCGCCAGACCGGCCCGGTGCAGTGGGCGGGTGACAAGGTAGTACGGGGCACCATCATCCGCCACCTGATCCTGCCGGGTTTTGTGGACAATTCCCTGAGGGTGCTGGACTGGATTGGCGAGCAGTTCGCCCCCGGTGAGGTGCTGGTCAGTCTCATGCGGCAGTACACCCCCATGGGAAATCTCTCTGCCCCTCTGGACCGCCGGGTCAGCGAGGAAGAGTATGACGCCGTCCTCAGCTGGATGTATTTAAACGACCTGGAAGGCTTCACCCAGGAGGCGGATTCTGCGGATATGGGATTCATTCCGGATTTTAACGCCAGACTTTAACGAAAAAACACAGCCTTCTCCGATCATGGAGATGGCTGCGTTGAGTGTTGGACAAATTGGAATTTGACAAAGCAACAGGGGGGATAAAATGGAACGCAATGAAGTGTTGTTTGATGACTGGCAAATGAGATGTGAAGGTGTTCTTAGCCGTCGAAGAGTTGCCTATACTGTTTGTATCATTATCACCAGTATTTTGGCTTCGAGTTCGTTTGTTGGTCTATTTTTTGAACCTGCCTTAATTGTGCCGCTTATTCTTTCTGTTATTGCGCTGGCCTCGGTGGTTATTGAGTGGCAGAAAATAAAAAACAACCATTTAATTATAAGAAGTAATCAAATAGAAATTACGAACAGATTTAACAAGACGAGTATCTACAAAATATCTATCCATGAATTAACTTTATCATTAGAACATTCTTTCAACAGACGAAGCGGTGGGATTATCATGAAATTTTATGACACAAAAGATAATCTGATTTGCAAATATGAGGACATGTTAAATAAAGCTGCGCCGTTTGGATTTGAAAAGACAACTTGGGAAAGAAGCATTGAAGGATTAGACATAAAAATGGTGGATTCCTCAGGAATCATTAAGAATTAAGTGATTCTGCCAACTTGAATTTGACGAATAGGTGACGAATTATGAAAATAAAACCGTGTAAGGATGATGTTCTTTCAATTCTCGCTGTTTATCTTGTAGTTTTTTTGTGCGAGTTAGGTTTGTTGTTTGCGAGTAAATTTAACTTGTTATTTGTCATCGGGATTTTGCTGTTGAACATAGTATTGTGCGTTGTGCTAATACGGGACTTGATTTATTTATATCGAACAATAACATTGGAGAGCGAAGGGTGTACCTTTTCCGTCGGAAAATGGTCCAAAAGATATGGTTGGTGCGATTTAAAGGTACAACTATGTGGAGACAAGCATTTTAATTTCTATGATGCCGATATTAGCGGGCCTGGGGTATTGATATGCCCTAAGTCGCTGAAATATAGTGGCAGGATTCCATATATGACATCCTGCCGTTACAAAAAGCCTTTCTCAAGTGTGTATATTCGCTTTAAATCTTTAGTGGATGAAAATAAAGTTATATATGGAAAAGTTGTATATTATGGTTATACAGCAGAGCAGGAAGCAATAATGGATTACTTAAAATCAATTGATATCTCGCTACATCAATGACGCAAATTCCAATTTGTATATAAAAGTTTAATCCTTCATCCGGGGAAAATCAAGCAGCTTCCTATTTACAATTCCTTCATTTTGGTGTATAGTAGAGGGCAGTACAGAGTAGGAGATCCCGCGTAAAGTGCTGCCAGAATGGGGAGTTGTATGGCGGACGAAGGGCCAATGCCCGCGATGGGATTTCCGCACCCGCTGCAACCACAGGATTTTCTCCGATACGGGAAAACCATACGACTGGGAAATACTCATACTCCCCCTGCGGTGATACCGCCGGGGGTGTTTTTATTTCTCCGATTGCTGGGAGCAGTTTGATGGTTTCTGTCCAAAAAAAGGAGGAAAATCCATGAAACAAGTCAGTAAATCTACAAATCTATACAAGACCCCCTTCTCCAAAGCCTATTGGCATGACGCTGCCGCAGAGCTGCGCGACACCAAAATGCTGGTGTTCGCCGCTCTGATGATTGCCGTCCGGGTTGCCATGAAGCTGATCTACATCCCGCTGGCCCCCAATCTGAAAATCCCCACCGCCTTCCTGGCTACCGCCCTGGGTTCCATGGTCTTCGGCCCGGTTGTAGCGGCTGCTGCCGCCGTGGTTTCGGATTTTCTGGGCGTCATCATCAGCGGTGAAACCTACTTCCCCCCCTTCGTCCTGACGGAAATCGCAGGCAGCGTCATTTTCGCCCTGTTTTTCTATCGGGCGAAAGTCACCCCCACCCGGGTGATCCTGAGCCGTTTCTGCATCTGCCTGTTTGTCAATATCCTGCTGCAAACCCCCATTATGATGCTCTATTACCGGGTGATGATGGGTGGGGCAAGCTATGTGCTCACCGTTCCCCAGATCCTCAAGAACCTGTTCATGTTCCCCATCGAATCCGTGGTGCTGACCATTTTCCTGGCCTTTATGCAGCCCATCACCTACCGGATGAAGCTGACCTACAACCCGGAGGCCAGTCTGCGGTTTGAAAAAAAGCAGATCGCGTTGCTCTCGGTGCTCTTCGTGTTCGGCTGCGGCTGTGTCACAGGATATCTGTTCTATCACTATGATCACACCTCCCTCACCACCGGCTATACCACCGAAGAGCGCGTGGCAAAGAACAAGCAGATGTATGAGGTTCTGCTGGAGGATCCCGACGCCGAAGCAGACCTTCCCGCCGTCGCCATCATTGAATCGGCTTATAAGCAGTTCCTGAGCCGGGAAGTGACCTATACCGTGGCCCACTACGCCGTCAGTGGAGATCTGACGGAGGACTTATGGGAACTGAAAAAGACCCCTGCCAGCAAGCATGAACAGCTTCAACGGCAAGGGACTGCCATCATTGTCATGAATGACCGCACCGGGGAAGTCCTGCACATGGACTATACCCCCCAGAATTGTGACCATTAATACAAATTCTTCCATTTGTATCAAAAACAGGCAGCCGGCAGGCTGCCTGTTTTCTTATGGTTTGGTTTCAACGATCCGCTTAGCGGGACACGCTGCCCACAAGCTGTCATTTTGGTAATACCACAGTCATGGTGGTCCCTGTTCCGGGGGTGCTTTCCAGTTTCAAATCGCCGTGGAGAATCTGAACGGCGTGCTTAACGATGGACAATCCCAGACCGGTGCCGCCGACCGCCTTGGAATGGCTCTTATCCACCCGGTAAAACCGCTCAAAGATCCGGTCCTGATGGGCCTCCGGAATCCCCATCCCCGTGTCAGAAACCGTCAGCACCACTGCCGTTTCCCGGTTTTCCACTTTCGCCAGCACCCGGCCGCCGGGGTGGTTATACTTGATGGCATTGTCCAGCAAGTTAAAGAGAATGGCGCTGTGCAGCTGGGGAACACCGGACAGCACCGCCGGTTCTCCCTGAATCTCCAGGTGTACCCCTGCCAGTTCTGCCGGTCCCTGGAGTTCCCGGGCCGTCTGCTGCAAAGCAGCAAACAGATCATTGGGCACCCAGCGCATATCCGCCGCCCCTTCGTCCAGCCGGGACAGCCGAAGGATATCCTCTACCAGGTCAATGAGCCGTTTGGCTTCCCCGTAGATTTTTTCATAAAAATCCTCCGCATCCTCCGGCTCCACCAGGCCGCTTTTCAGCAGCTCCGCGAAGCCTGAAATGGCGTGCAGCGGCGTTTTCAGTTCATGAGACACATTGGCGGTAAATTCCCGGCGCAAGGCTTCCGCTTTCTGCTTCTGGGTCAGGTCCAGAATCAGCACCACCACACCGGACAGTTCTGTCCCGGTTTTCACCGGCCGGGCCGCCGCCATATAGGTCCCCGATCCCAGCTGGACCATTTGCTCCGCTTTTTCCCCTGTCAGTGCCCGCTCTACCAGGGTGGAAATGGTTTCATCCCGGTTGGCCACGGAAAAATCCGCACCAACACAGTTGGGCGTCACATCCAGAAGGTCTGCCGCGGCAGGATTGATGCTCAGCACTGTTCCGTTGCTGCTCAGCAGCACCAGCCCTTCCGGCAGGGACTTGGTAACCGTGAGGAATTCCCGCTGCCGCCGGGCCAGCTCCTGCCGCTGCTGCCGCAGCTGCATCTGCTGGTTGTCCAGCCGCCGCAGCAGAGGACGAATCTCGGGATAGGTGTCATTGCGCAAGGGGTTATTCAGATCCAGCTCATTCAAGGGCCGTACAATCTGTTGGGACAACCGGTTCGCGAGTCCCAGTGCCAACATGGCTGCGGCAAAAATAATCAGCAAAATGGGCCACAGAGCGGTGCCCACCAGATGGACCATGGACTGCCGGGTTGCGGACAGGCGCAATACCGTGCCGTCCGGCAGACGTTCTGCCGCGTAGACATACTGCTGCATCAGGGTATCGGAATACCGGGTGCTGTATCCAAAGCCGCTTTCCAGGGCCTGAACCACTTCCTCCCGGGCCAAATGATTCACCATCACATCGGAGTCAGACCGGTTGTCGTAGAGCACGGTGCCGTCCACCGCGATCCAGGTGATCCGGCAATCCATGGTGCCGTCCAGATTTTCAAAATAGTCCATGCCTTCATTGGTCACCGCATGGGCCGCCAGCGCGGTCTCCACCCGGAGCTGGTCCACCTGGACCCGGGTAAAGTAAGAATAGACCACTTCCAGGATCAGCAGCACCGAGGCCAGCAGCACCGCCAGCACGGCAAACACAATGGACCGAAAAATCCGTTTGGTCATGCCTTTTCCTCCATCCGGTAGCCCACGCCCCGGACGGTTCGGATATAGTCACCGCAGCTTCCAAGCTTGGTCCGCAGTGTCGCGATATGGACATCCACCGTCCGGCTCTCACCCATGTAGTCGGTCCCCCAAATTTTTTCCAGCAGCTGCTCCCGGGTGAAAACCCGGCCCGGCGCGGAAAGGAACAGCCGCAGCAGGTCATATTCTTTCAGTGTCAGACTCGCCGGAACCCCTTCCACAAACACGGTATGGGCATTGATGTCCATGGACAGACTGCCCATAGTCAAACGCTTCTCCTGCTTGTCTGTACCCACCCGGCGCAGCACAGCCCGAATCCGGGATATCATTTCCATCATGCCAAATGGTTTTGCCAAATAATCGTCCGCGCCCAGATCCAATCCCAGCACCTTATCATACTCCGTTCCTTTGGCGCTGGCGATCATCACCGGAATGTTCGCTGTCACAGGATCGGCCCGTAGTTTTTTCAAAATTTCAATGCCGTCCATGCCCGGCAGCATGATGTCCAGCAAAATCAGCTGAGGCTGAAGATGTCTCATGGCAGTAAACAGCGCCGCTCCGTCCTCAAACCCCTCCACCTCAAATCCGGAGGCCCGCAGGGCATAAATCATCAGTTCCCGGATGCTCTTGTCGTCTTCCACGCAGCAAATCATATCCATATCTCCTTTACAATTCTCGCTCTTACTGAAAATGGTACGACAAATCCCGTCAATTTACAAGTCCGGTTTTGTAAAATCCATGTAAAGCATTTTAAAGCAGATGTCAGCCGGCCATGGTTCGCACCATATTTCATTGGGTACCGCCAGATCATTTTCAACACTGTGACAAAAAACGGTTGAATTTTCCGTTTGCTTCTGCTATAATGTCCTCCAGATACAAGATCCCTATTCTTCTGGCAGCCCAACATGAAATGCTCACGCGATTCATGTTGCCGCCAAACCACTTGCAGGGTTAGTTCATCGGTAGAACGGTCGCTTCCCAAGCCACAGAGGCGGGTTCGATTCCCGTACCCTGCTCCAAACAAAAAGACATCCCACCGGGATGTCTTTTTTTATTTGAAATGGAATGGGAATCGAACCCATCTGAATGGAACCCTCCATCGGAGGGTTCCGCAGCCCCGGCTGGACGGGGCTGCTTCCCTGATTTACTCGATTCCCGTACCCTACCCCACATCGCGACTCCGCAGAAAGTTCTGCGGAGCCGATTTTTGTACACATTCCCTGTTTTTGACAAGCTCAAACCCCCAGCATTGCCTGATGCAATACTGGGGGTTCCGAAAATCTGCATATCCCGATACGTGAAGCTGTAAGATAAAGGTAGACACATGGAAAACCACCATGTTGTCTACCTT
>JBJDYI010000111.1:0-2533 GCA_051867165.1 Faecousia sp.
AACGCCATGAGCAGAGAAACCATTCTGCGGCAGTATCTGGACACGGTGAAACGGGACTATACCCATATTTTGATTGACTGCCAGCCCTCCCTGGGTATGCTCACGGTCAATGCACTGGCAGCCGCCAACAGGGTATTGATTCCCGTCCAGGCGGAGTATCTGCCCGCCAAAGGACTGGAACAGCTGCTGCAAACCATCGGCAAGGTGCGGCGGCAAATCAATCCCAAGCTGCAAATTGACGGTATTCTGCTGACGATGGTGGATGGGCGCACCAACTTCGCCAAAGAGATCAGCGCCCTGCTGCGGGAAACCTACGGTTCCAAAATCAAGGTATTCGGTTCTGAGATTCCGCACTCCGTCCGGGCCAAGGAGATCAGCGCCGAGGGTAAGAGTATTTACGCCCACGACCCGGAGGGCAAGGTGGCCGCCGCCTACAAAAATCTGACGAAGGAGGTGCTGAAAATTGAAAAGCAGCGCGAAAAACATAAAGCTGGCCTCAGTCGATGATCTGTTTTCCACCGAGGAAAGCCGCGCCGACGCCAGCCGCGAAAAAGTAGTGGAAATCCCGCTGTCTGAACTGCATCCGTTTAAGGACCATCCCTTTAAGGTCAAGGATGATGAGGCCATGATGGAAACGGCGGACAGTATCCGGCAGTACGGCGTTTTGGTTCCTGCCATCGTCCGTCCCGATGCCGATGGCGGTTATGAGCTGGTTGCCGGCCACCGGAGGCACCACGCCAGTGAGCTGGCCGGGAAAGAAACTATGCCCTGTATCGTCCGTGATCTGGACGATGATGCTGCCACAATTATCATGGTTGACAGCAACCTTCAGCGTGAAAGCCTGCTCCCCAGTGAGCGGGCTTTTGCTTATAAGATGAAATTGGAGGCTGTTAAACATCAGGGAGAACGATCTGATTTAACTTTTCCCCAAGTTGGGCAGAAGTCCAGTTGGGCTGTAAATCAAGTAGCAGCTGACGCTGGCGAAAGCAAATCACAAATACAACGCTATATCCGCCTGACCGAGCTGATTCCCCCTTTGCTGGATATGGTAGACGAAAAGAAAATCGCCCTTAGTCCGGCCTACGAGCTGTCCTTCCTCAAACCGGAGGAACAGGCCCAACTTGTTGAGACAATGGACTATGAACAGGCTACCCCTTCTCTTTCCCAGGCCCAGCGCATGAAGAAGTTCAGCCAGGAAGGGCGTTTGACCGAAGATGTGATGCTTGCCATTATGTCTGAGGAAAAGAAAAGTGAGCTGGACCGCGTAACGCTCACCTCTGACACCCTGCGGAAATACTTTCCCAAGAGTTACACCCCCAAGAAGATGGAGGAAACCATCATCAAGCTGCTGGAAGCATGGCAGCGCAAACGCCAGCAACAGCAGGAACGCTGAGAAAGGAGCCGGTATGAGCGATATTCCCATTCGGGAGCTGAAAGGCCATGACATTCTGGCCGTAGAACGGTTCAGGGACAGCACCTGCCGGATGATTGAGTTTGTTGTCCGCAAGCAGGGCAACCCTTACGGCAGCCCCGGTGATGAAATGCGCCTGTTTCTGAGCGAGGCAGGCTATCGGAGGGCGTTAGAGAGCCAGAACCGCAGAGAAATCCGCATCAAGCGGACTGCCCACATCATTGAGGGCCATATCCTGTACGACAGGAAAAAGAGCAAGAAACACTGATTTGTCGCAGTTTGAAGTGACTGCGGCTTTTTTCATGCCAACCGGCGCAAGGAAGGAGTGAAGTCAATGGCTGTTTTTCGCGTCCAACGCACACGCGATTACACCGTAATGTCAAATTATCACCTGAGAGATCAGAACCTGACCCTGAAAGCCAAGGGCCTGCTGTCCATGATGCTGTCTCTCCCGGATGAATGGAACTACACCACGCGGGGGCTGGCCGCCATCTGCAAAGAGGGCGTGGATGCCATCGGTTCCGCCTTGAAGGAGTTGGAAACCAGAGGCTACATCGTCCGGCATCAGCTGCGCGGTGCCAATGGCAGGATCAGCGATACAGAGTACATCATTTACGAGCAGCCCCATAAAGCAGAAACCCCGGATACGGATTCACCAGATACGGAAAACCCGGATATGGACACGCCATATCTGGAAAAGCCCGCAGAATTAAATATAGAAGAATTAAATACCCAAAAATCAATTACAGATGGATCAAATACCGATTCGATTCCTTTCCGTGGGTATGCGGCGGGAAGCCCGCCGGAACCGAAACGAAGGGAAGCGACGCCCATGAGCGAAATGGAAAGCTATCGGGAGTTGATTCTGGAAAACATCGAGTACGACCTTCTTCGGCAGGAGGCTGGTCCCTATGCAGATGATCTGGACGAAATCGTTGAGATCATGGTGGAGACAGTCTGCGCCAGACGGAAATTCACGCGGGTAGCTGGCAGCGACTTTCCCCATGAGGTCGTGAAGTCCCGGCTTCTGAAACTGAACTGTGAGCATATCCGCTTTGTGATGGACTGCATGAGGCAGAACACCACCAAAATCCGCAACATCAAGCAATACCTGCTGGCGGC
>JBJDYI010000112.1:0-2532 GCA_051867165.1 Faecousia sp.
CTCCCGAGTACACGGTACGATTTTGCCGAAATGTGGAGTATAATTGGAACGTTTCTCCGCCGGGAGGCATGAATGCCTCCCCTACAGTGTTTTTTAGGCGTTTCCAGAACAGACCTACAAACACCAATTTGTCTGGCAGCAGAATCTTTCAGTCAATCCTGATTCCCGCATCCTGCGCCCCGGGGGAATGCAGACAAGGGGAGGGGATGATCAAACACACAAACTTTTTCATTGAGGCAAAATAATTTGCTTATCGGTTTTATTCAACAGCCCAAAAAATGTTGTTTCGCGATTCGTTATCGTAGGGGCGGCTAATAGCCGCCCGCAATCTCACGTCCACAAACATGTCCGTTTTGATCGGAAATGCTCAAAAAATGGAACGTTTCGGGCGGCTAATAGCCGCCCCTACGATAAGAATGCAATGTGTTTGAAAACGATAAACAACAATCTGGAGCTTTGCTGAGCTAAGCCGATATGCACAAAAAATAATTGGTGCCGAAAATACCGCATAGTTTTTATTAAGTCGTCCCGGAGGGATACAATCATTGTCAATTGTCAATTCGGCGAAGCCGCTAAACAATTTCCCGTTTCGCGCTTTGCCTTTTCGGGGGAGATGTTGACGTAATTTTGCGAAAATGTGAAGAAATTGGAATCCAATCGGGATAAATCAGGATAAAACCTGGCTGAATCCGTGTTTTTCCGGGGAAACGGATTGACATATGCATCGGATTGTGTTACAATTCGGTTACACTGCGGGAGAATGGCCCTGGGTACGGGGGTTCTTCCGGGACAGGAGATTGTTGCAAATGATCGAATTTACCAATGTTGAAAAAACATACGAACAGGGTAACAAGGCCCTGAACGGTGTTTCCATGACCATTGAGGACGGAGAGTTCGTCTTCCTGGTGGGCCCCTCCGGCTCCGGTAAGTCCACCATTATCAAGCTGATCACCGGCGAGCTGAAGCCCACCTCCGGCAGCGTCCATGTGAACGGCTACTCCCTGGAGCGGATCCGCAAGCGGGAGATTCCCTACCTGCGCCGTACCGTGGGCGTGGTGTTCCAGGACTTCCGGCTGATTTCCAATATGACCGTGTATGAAAACGTGGCCTTCGCCATGCGGGTCATCGGCGCCGGCGAAAAGGAGATCCGGGAGCGGGTCCCCTATGTGCTGGAGCTGGTGGGCCTGGAAAACAAGAAGAACCGCCTGCCCGGCGAAATGTCCGGCGGCGAGCAGCAGCGTCTGGCCATTGCCCGGGCGCTGGTGAACAATCCCTCCACCATCATTGCCGACGAGCCCACCGGCAACCTGGACCCTGCCCGTTCCTATGAGATCATGGCCCTGCTGGAGGAAATCAACAACCTGGGCACCACCGTGCTGGTGGTTACCCACGCCAAGGATCTGGTGGAGCGCTTCGGCAAGCGGGTCGTTGCCATCAGTGACGGCCTGGTGGTCAGCGACGGAATGGAGGGGTATTACAACCATGAAAAGCAATAATATCGGGTATCTGCTGAAGGAAGGCCTGCGCCATATCTTTACCCACGGCTTCATGTCCTTTGCCGCCGTGTGCGTTACCGTGGCCTGCCTTCTGATCGTGGGCAGCTTCTCCGCGCTGGCCTACAACCTGGACATCATGGTGGAGGACCTGAATCAGACCAGTGAGATCCTGGTGTATGTGGACAGCAGCCTTTCCGATGCCGAGGCCAAGAGCATCGGCACCAAAATCAACATGCTGGACAACGTGCTCCAGGCCACCTTCGTCTCCCGGGAGGAGGCGCTGAAGAAGTTCATCGCCGACCACGAGGACGACAGCGCCTTCAGCGGCGTTCAGGCCGAGGACCTGCGCCACCGGTTTGTGGTGACCCTGGAGGATAACACCCTGATGCAGGAGACGGACAGCCAACTCCAGAGCATTCCCGGCGTTGCCAAAACCAGCGCCGCCTATGAGCTGGCGGAGGGCTTCTCCACGGTGCAGAATGTGCTGCACATCGTGTCCTACGCCGTCATCGCCGTGCTGCTGGTGGTGTCGCTGCTGATCATCTCCAACACCGTCAAGCTGGCCATGTATGACCGCCGGGACGAGATCGCCATCATGAAGATGGTGGGCGCCACCAACGGCTTCATCCGGCTGCCCTTCGTGGTGGAGGGCTTCTCCCTGGGTATGCTGGGCGCGGTGCTGGCCTTTGGCCTGGAGTGGGTGATGTATGACGCTCTGGTGACCAAGGTTGCCCAGGTGGATTCCCTGAAGCTGTTCAGCTTCGTCCCCTTCCAGGAGCTGCTGATCCCCATGGTGGTGACCTTCGCCGCCGCCGGTATGTTCGTGGGCATCGTGGGCAGCTGGACCTCCATCCGCCGGTTCATGGATGTGTAAGCCCCCTGGAGGGAGGACAAAAGAAAAACCCCGGCCTGTTTGGCCGGGAAGCAGAGGGATAAATTGGTATTTGTCGCTGCGCTGAAAGTTGACAGTTGACAGTGGAAAGTGGACAGTTGTGGTATCCCCTTCGGGGATGAAATTGAAATAATGATGTCAGGA
>JBJDYI010000113.1:0-2509 GCA_051867165.1 Faecousia sp.
CATTTTTGCCTAAAAGATTTTTTGATTTCCTGCTTGATTTTTATTAGCAGGACTGCTGCCAAAGGGGATTCACAATTTTGGGCATTTTGTGTTAAAGAATAGAATTCCCACTTCATTTTTTCTGATGTGATATACTATGGGTGCGACACAGTTTCATATTTTTCTCGACAGGCATACTTTTGGTAAAAATGTATGCTTTGTTGTCATATCCTGTCGGGAATGAACTGTGTCGCAACAGAACGAAGCTGCGTTTTTCGGTGCGTAGCTTCAGCTGCGCACTTTTTTATTCCCGGAATATGGAAAATCCTTGCATTTTCCCCGGATTTCCTATAACATAAAGAAAAACCATACAAGGAGGACCCATCTATGAAAAAAGCAGCGAGCCTGCTGCTGGTACTTACCATGGTGCTTTCCCTGTTCGCCGGCTGTGGCAAGCCAGCGGCAGAGGAAAGTACCCCGCAGGTTCCGGAAACGACCCCAAGCGCTGAAACAGCAGCACCTACAACGGAACCCACCACCGAGCCGACCTTAAGCCCGGAGGAACTTTTGTACAACTCCCTCACGGACCGGCAGCGACAGGCAGTGGATGTGGGAATCGTGGAACTTTCCCAGATGGAGGACTTGGAGCGGATCGTCACCATCGGCGAGGCTTCGGAAATGCTGCAAAAGGCCTATGTCCATCGGACGGGCGTGGAGAGCAAGAACTTAAGCGAGCTGATCAACACCCCGGAGTATGCGGAGCAGACGGCGGACCGGTTCTGGATCTATAACATTCCCGGTCAGGTGGATATGGAGCTGACTTTCGGAGACAAATACACGGACCGGGTGCAGTGGCTGAAATTCATCACGGATGTGGGTAGGACGGATTCCCTGTGGCGGGACTTTCCGGAACGGCTCGGTATGTTTGGGGCAGGCTTTATTGGGGAGATTTTTGATGGAATGGAGGCCTACTGGAGCGCGGGTGTAATCGTCAACGATGCGTTTGATACCACCCTCACCATGATGACATCGGGTAATGGCGCGATCTACGGCCCCAAGAGCCCTTCGTCTCCCTATGGCGGGATCGGTGACTATGGCGTGGAGGTCTTTGACAGCACCAACGGCAAACGGTTCTTTACGCTGAAGGACGGCAGCTTCAAGCCCACCGAGGCGCTGACGGTGGCGGAAGCGGCGGAATATGCCCTGATCTTCTACAACTACCCCAATCCCATGGTTTATCCCACATTTGTAGCCCCGGAGGATGTGGGAATGTATAATACCGAGATCATCACCGATGACCTGCTGACCAAGGCTACCGACCTGCCGGCGGCAAGCTGCGAAAAGCTGCCCTCTGACTGGCACGGCGTGGTGATGGACGATATGCAGCTGATCTATGACAATAACCACTGGGACAACAACATCTATGAATATGAGATTCAGGCGGTGAAGGAGGCGGGCTTCAACTACATTGGCTTGGAGCTGGACTTCAACTGGCTGCAGGATTTTCTCTTGTACAGTGACAGAAAACATGTTGGGCAACTGGGGCGGAAAGAGGACAAAGGAAAACTGAGCCTGGAACGGCTGGAGCAGCTGGATCAGGTGCTGGCTTACTGCATGAAGTATGACATCCACCTGAATCTGCGGGCCACGGGTGTTGGCGGTTGGTATGATGCAGGGTCGCAGGACTGGCACGCGCCAGATGAATGGGAGCGGAGACAGGGTGCATCCTTTGCGGCCCTGTGGCAGGCCATTGCCCGGCGGTATGCGGATATCCCCAATGAATATCTGAGCTTTACTCTGTTCACGGGCACGGGCACCAAACTGGAGGATGATGGCCTGCTGCCTGTCATCGACGCCATCCGGGCGGAAAGCCCTGACCGCTGCATCATTGCAGACATTTATCACAAGGGTATGGACGCCGTCAAGTACGCGGAAAAGGGCGTTGCTCTGTCCTACCGGATGGGCGACAATGTCTGCGATGCCTTTGAATTGGATTCCAATGATATTTGTACCTTCCCTGCGGGCAAAGTGCTGTGGAATAACGCGGGTGTTGACTTTGTCAAGAACTTCAGTTGGCCCTATGAGGGGACGGTGGACGCTGCCGCGCTGCTGACCAGCGGAGCGGGACAGACCTGCCAGGATGTTATGGCAACGGCGCAGGAATACGGCGTGGGCTTCATGCTGGGCAAATTCGGTGTGAGCTATGCGGCCGTATCCGGTTGGGGCAATACCTATCCCCGGTTCCGCTATCCCGACGAAGCCTATCAGGGCATGATTGTCGATGTGACCTCCACTATGGAGGAACTGGGCTACGGTTGGTGCTTCGGCAACTGGTACGGTGCCTACGGCGTGGCTTTCTGCATCCCCGCCATCCAGACCAGCACCTATGAACAGGTGGCCGATTACCCGTATTACATCGACCAGGGCATGATGGGCCTGTTCCAGAAAATCAACGGTGTGCAGTAACCGTCCATAAACCGTCAAATCCCGCCCTCCATTCAGAAGGGCGGGATTTGAAGTGTTCAGAGCC
>JBJDYI010000114.1:0-2501 GCA_051867165.1 Faecousia sp.
ATACGCTTGATCACCGCTTCATCACAGCTCATCTCCATATCCTTGCCAGCCAGAATAAAAGCAGTCCACACAAGAGGGTTGAACCAATGGATGCAGAGCGCAAAATAAGCCAACAGTTTTATGACATGGTCAAAGCGGCGGATATGATGCCGCTCATGAGCGATGATGTACTTTCGTTCTTTCGTTGGTACGTTGGAGGGCAAATAGATTTTGGGGCTGAGGATACCCATGGCAAAGGGCGTATCTAAGTAGTCGGCCAGATACACATTTCCGCTATAAACCATAGCGCCGATCAGCTTCATTCTCAGACGGACATACTGGACAGCGCTATACAGCAGCATTGCCACTACTCCTACCATCCAGATGCAGGAAGCTGCCTTCATGATATCCAATTCAGGATGACTGGCAGGTTCCGCCTGTTCCAACGGATTCCCAGACTGATTTTCTGCAGGAACGAATGTAAACTCCCGCCCCTGATCCAGCTGCGCAGGCAGGTAATAAACAATGCTAGTGGAATCAGACGCTTCCTTTACCTCCGGTTGAAAGGCTTCCAGAACGGATACGGGCGCTGTAAACGCAACCGGACACAGCAGGCGGAACAGCGCCGCAGACCATAATGCATAAGAAAAGATCTTAGGAGACCGTTTCAAAAGGAGTCTGGCCAGCATGACAAGCAAAATCACAATACTGCCTGTCATACTCATATTCAAAACAGTTGAAAACAGATTGCTCATGGGATTACCCCCTCATTGCATCGATGACCTTCTGCAGCTCGTCGATTTCCGCATCGGACAGCTTCTTCCGGCTTCCAAATGCTGCCAGAAAAGCCGGAAGAGAACCTTGGAAGGTATCCTCTACAAACTGCTCACTTTGCCGGGCGTAGAATTCCTCTCGGCTGAGAAGAGACGTTACCGTTCCACCCTGATTCTGGAACAGCCCTCGGTCGCATAGCCGCTTCAAAATGGTATATGTCGTTGTTCGCTTCCAGTTCAGCCGTTCCTCCGCCAGCTGGGCCAGCTGGCGGGAAGAAAGCGGTTCGTTTTTCCAGATGATATCCGCAAAAATGGACTCCACTTCACCAAGCTTGTATTCTGCCATATTGTATTCCTCCTTTGTTCTACTCTTAGTAGACAAATTTATTCTACACCGTGTAGACATAAAAGTCAAGAGATGGAATCGGTGCCAACCATTAAGAATTTTATAAGGGCTTGACAATCTCGGTTTAATCTGTTAAACTATCAACAATAAGATTTAACGCATTAAACCGAAAGGAGTCTTACAAATGGAAACACCTAAAATCTTCGAAAGCGAATACCGCTTCTGCCTGATTCTGTGGGAGCATGAGCCGGTTCCTTCCGGCAAACTGGTGGAACTGTGCAAGGAAAGTCTAGGCTGGAGCAAAGCAACCACCTACACCGTCATCCGGCGACTGTCCGAACGGGGTGTTCTGAAAAATGAGAATACCATTGTCTCCTCCCTGATTTCCAAAGAGGAAGCACAAAAATCCCGACTGGAGGAAATGGTGGAAGAGACCTTTGAGGGTTCCATGCCTGCCTTCATCGCCGCTTTCTCCAAAAGCAAGCGCCTGAGCCGGGAGGAAGTGGAGCAGCTGCGGCAACTCATCGACAGCTATGAAGAATAATCCCGTGGACGCCAAGTCGTCTACGAAGAAATTCAAGAAAAGATAGGAGAAGTTCAAATGGAATCCCTGTTTTCAAACATACTGACCGCCAGCTTTCATGGAAGCATTGTGATTCTGGTGGTGATGGCTCTGCGGGTGCTGTTAAAGAAAGCGCCCCGAAAATTCATCTGTTTTCTGTGGGTGCTGGCAGGCGTGCGGCTATTGATGCCCTTTGAGATTCAGAGCAGCCTGAGCTTGCAGCCCATGCCCGAGGTAACGCAGGTGCAGCAGTGGCAGGCGCCGGAGGCCGCGCCCGCCGTAGAACCGGCTCCCCGGGAAACCTTCCCGGAAGTCCCGGTGGAGCGTCAGGAAGCCCAGCTTCCCCAGCCCACTGCCGCCCAGACGGCGCAGTCCAGTTCCGTTTCTTCTGTCCCCGTCTCCCCTGCCCAGCAGGTGAAATCCACCCTGAACTGGAAGAAAAATATTCCCTATGTGTGGCTGGGCGTCGCCGCCTGCTTTGGGATTTACACCGTTTTCGCCTACCTGAGCCTGAAAACCAAGGTGCGCGAAGCAGTAAAAATCCGGGGCGGCTGGGAGTGCGACCGGATTGAGACGGCCTTTATCTTAGGCTTCATCCGCCCGAAGATTTACATTCCCATGGGATTAAGCCCCATGGTGCGCAAGCACATCCTTGCCCACGAACGCACCCATCTGGAAAAGGGCGACCACTGGTTCAAGATGATCGGTTTTCTTGCTCTGTCACTGCACTGGTTTAACCCCTTGGTATGGGTTGCCTACATTCTGCTGTGCAAAGACATCGAGCTTGCCTGCGACGAGCGGGTGGTGCAGTTCATGGATCTGGAGGAGCGCAAGAGCTACT
>JBJDYI010000115.1:0-2494 GCA_051867165.1 Faecousia sp.
TCGAATTTGCCGCCGATGCCAATCCATTTGTCCTTGTTGATGTCGTTCTTCTTTTTCACCCTGTGGAGCATAAGAACATCGTTGCTCCGGAGAATGTAGCATAAGGTGGAATTGATCATCTCAGTCCACCCGCTTTACCAGATGAATGGCATGGTGGACGTTTTCCGCTACCACCTCCAGGTGACCGTCTTCCCGTTCACCATCCAGGGTCCAGGGCATACTGGAATCCGCCAGAATCCGGACCTGCCGGGCAGACCGGAAAGTAACCATGGCGCAGTTGTGATAGTCCTGGGACTGGAAGGCCTGGATACATTCGGCAATTTCCGCCAGACTCTGGGGGGCCCGCACCAGCAGAATTTCCAGCAGACCGTCACTCATGTCCACAAACTTGGGGTCCAGGGTCAGAATACCGCCCACAGAGGTGGAATTGCTGATGGCGCCAAAGAGAAAATCATCCTCCACCACTTCTCCGTCAATTTCCATGCGGATATGCTCCTTGCGAATTTGGGACAGCTCGGAAATGCCGCTGAGCACATAGGCGGTGTGACCCAGAACATTTTTAATGCTCTGGGGGGTGGCGTAGCTGGCCTGGGTGAAGGCACCGAAGGAGGCTACATAGGAAAAATACCGGTTTCCGAATTTGCCGACGTCGTAGGCCACAGGCTGGCCTTCCAGAATGTCCTGGGCGGCCTTCAGGGGATTGGTGGACAGATTCAAACTGGCGGCGAAGTCATTGGTGGAGCCGGAGGGGATATAGCCCACAGGAACTGCGATGTCATGCTGCAGCAGACCGGTGATGGTTTCATTAAAGGTTCCGTCGCCGCCGCAGCAGACCACCAGATCCATATCGCCGCCCCGCAGAGCGGCCATCCGGGTGGCATCGCCGTGTCCGCCGGTCATATAGGTTATGACTTCATAACCTGCCCGGTTAAACAGGCTGATGATTTCCGGCAGATATTTGTTGGCCTTTTTCTGACCGGAAACCGGATTTACGATAAAAAGCATTTTTTTCACTGCATATTTCCTCGATTCATTTCGGATATCAGTTATCATTTATTATAACACCGAATAACATTTTGGCAAGGCAGGAATGTTCTTTCAATCTGATTTCAGAGAAAATTTACGGATCATTCATAAACTGCCGAAGGTTGATTTCCGGCCGGGAACATGGTATCCTGAAACCGCTTGGAGGTGAACACCATGCGGATGCTCAGCGACTACTGCCGGGAGAAATTTGGGTGTAAAGTCTATAAACTGTCTCTGGACGGCGGATTTACCTGCCCCAACCGGGATGGCACGCTGGGGGACCGGGGGTGCATTTTCTGTGGCGGCGACGGCAGCGGCGCTTTCGCGGAAAAGAACTGCGGTTCCATTCAATCGCAGCTGGAGCGGGCCAGGGAACGGGTGAAGGCAAAAAACAAAGAGGGAAAATACATTGCCTATTTCCAGGCCTATACCAATACCTACGCACCGGTGGCATACCTGCGGCAGCTGTATCTGGAAGCCATTGCCCCGACGGACATTGTGGGCCTGGCCATTGGCACCCGGCCGGACTGTCTGGGAGACGATGTGGTGCGGCTGCTGGGGGAAATCAACCACATCAAGCCGGTTTCCGTGGAGCTGGGCCTGCAGACCATTCATGAGGAATCTGTCCGGTATATCCGCCGGGGCTATGACACGGCGGTGTACGTTGACGCGGTGAAGCGGCTGAAGAAAGAAAGACTGGAAGTGGTGACCCACATCATTCTTGGCCTGCCGGGAGAAACGCCGGAAATGATGGAGAAGACCACCCGGGCGGCAGTGGAGGCCGGCACCGATGGGGTGAAATTTCACCTGCTCCATGTGCTCCGGGGGACAGACCTGGCGCAGGACTATGCTGCCGGGAAATTTGAGGTGCTGACCATGGAGGAATACGGCAAGATTCTGAAACGGTGCATATCCGTGCTTCCGGAGCATATTGTCATACACAGGATCACCGGCGACGGGGCAAAGAAGGATCTGATTGCCCCGCTGTGGTCGGCGGATAAAAAACGGGTGCTGAATTATCTGCACAAAGTGCTGGAAGAATAAAAATACTTGAAAAAAGACTTGACATTTTGTTATCCCCATGGTAAAATGCACGGGTAATAAAGAAGGCTGAACATCCGCCTCACCGTCAGCACAGCAAAACGGTTAATATTCTTCCTTCCCTTCGGGAGAGGACTGGGTATGTGCGGATGCTTAGGCGTCCGCTTTTTTGTTGTTTATTTGGAGGTGCTTACCATCGCAAAGTTAGATCATCAGCTCAATGAGGAGATCCGGGACAAGGAGATCCGTCTGATCGGTGCCGACGGTGCCCAGCTGGGTATTGTGTCCGCTGCACAGGCCAACGCCATGGCAGAGGAACAGGGCATGGATCTGGTGAAGATTTCTCCCAATGCCACCCCTCCCGTCTGCAAGATCATGGACTATTCCAAATTCTGCTACGACCAGAAGAAGCGGGAGAAGGATGCCA
>JBJDYI010000116.1:0-2490 GCA_051867165.1 Faecousia sp.
TCTGGGCGGCGGAAGCATTCTGACCGGCTATGTCATGAAGCAGTATCTGAAACCTGTCGGACGAGCGTTTTCGGCGCTGTGCCCGCTGGCGACGGTGGTGACGGAAACAGAGATCACAGGTAGTGTTGGGCTGGAGGGCGAACGGCTGAAGCCGGGGGACAGGGCCTATGTGCTGGCTGTCTGCGGGGATCAATACTATTTGACGATTCCGGGCGCCGGGCAGGGCTTTGCGCCTGCAAGCGTATTTTCGCCGCTGAGCGAGCCGGAGCAGGGGCAGCGCGTCGTGTACCGCTCATTCTATGTGCCTGCCGGCGGTCTGACCTTCATAGATGAGAGAAGCGGGTATACCATCACGCTGGCAGGTGGTGTGCGGCTGGAGGATTGCTGGCAGATCGAAGGCGAAACACAGTGGAACGTGACATTCGGCGCGGGGATACAGCGTCCCCCACGCGTGGAAGGGATCATTGAGCAGGACAGGCTGTCGGAGCAGGCCGTATATCCGTTTGAAGGCGAGGTCTACACCTATGAAAGGAGCTTTATTGCCTGCGTGGGCACGGAGGACGGAAAGCCCATCCTTCGTCGCAGCCTGCAAAACGGCGACATCCTCTGGGCTGTTGGGGATGTGCCGAAGGATGCCGTGCCGATTGACCGTGATCTGTGTATTCTTCGATGCGAAGCGAAGGAGCTGCTTTCCGAGGCGACGATGGACAATGTGTTTGCCTATGTCCGCAAGCATCATCCGCTGGACGAGCGCACCTCGGGGCAATCGGTTACGGATGAGGTGATTGACCGGTGCAGGATCGGTGCGTCGCTTGTGCTGGAGCCCGGCACGGGCGAGGTGATGATCCACGCATGGCTTGAGGATGAGGACGGAAGCTATGTGACCGGCGGAGACCTTGATGCCCGATCGGGGAGGATCACAAGGTGGGGATGCAATGCGTAATCAGAAAAGCTCGCGGTGCAAAGGCGCGGAGACGAAATGGAGATAAGAGGTATGCGTATGATTCGGATGAAATGCCTGCTGCTGATGGCGGTGCTTCTGATGATCCCTCATCCATGGGCAGCGGCGCAGGAGGAATACATCTTCGGTGGCAGCAGGAACGATATCCTCAACGGTGTAGCGATTTCGGCGGATGACCGCATCCTGATGACGGGATACACGGCATCGTCGGACGGAACGCTGGCGGGCAGAACGAAGGAAGGGCATTCCGGCTGGGCGCTTTGCGTGGATCGAAACGGGAATGTGCTGTTCAGCTTTTGCTCCCGAAGGGGAAGCCAGGACGAGATGGAAGACCCGGTTTTCCATGAGGACGGCACGGCGACGGTGCTGCTGAATGCCTACGGAAATCCCCAAAAGCAGATGGAGCTGATCCGGCTGGATCGGGACGGAAATGTGCTGAACCGCAAAATCCTGATGGAAACAACCTCGGAGAACGTCAACCTGACCGGATGGACGTTTGGCGGGGGATACGGGATCACGAGGGCGGATGTGACCACGGGCAAGCCGCAGTACACGTTCTACGACTGGGATGGAAACACGCTGCTGGCGATGCAGGGCGAAAGGGATGGAGCATTGGCAGCCATCGGCGGACAGCATGCGGTGGTGTTCCATGAAACGGGATTCTGGCTCAGTCGAATAGACGGACAGGGCAACGAAACGAGGCTGGCCTATCTGTATGACGCGCCATACGGATATCTGCCGCCACAAACCTATGGCGAGCTGCTTTCGCTGGAGGACGGAGGCTGTGTTGCGGTGGGCCGGGCTGTGATCGAGCAGGAAAAAGGACAGAGCAAGGTGGGCGCATGCACCCGATGGACGCCGGAAGGACAGAAGGCGTTTGAGCTGTATGTCCCGGATTGGAGCCTTGAGCGGATCGTGAAGACGGCAAACGGCTATGCGATTCTGGCTACGGAGATTCAGCCGGACTATGCCGATGAAACGGTCAAGAGCCGTCTGTTCCTTTTGGATGAAGAACAACGGATGGAGGAAAGCGTGGAGCTTCCTGACTGCTGTTCGTACAGGGCATGGGACATCGGCGCATTGCGTGACGGCACGCTGATTGTGGTGCAGAACATCATCAATCACGGAGAAACCGATGCCATGATGATCGTGGTGGATGATCCGGATGCGATTGACCCGTTGCCGTGAAGTCAGTAGGGAGACAGGATAAGCTCTGACATATTCACGATGAGTGCTCAAATGGGAAGGAGAGGATTCCATTGCTCAAAGCGCTAAAATTCAGCATATTGTTGATTGCCTTCATGTTGTTTTTCGATCAGATTGCTTTAGCTGACAGAGATGTCTTTCTTCCCGTTGCGCAGAGCAAGATCAGCCAAGAAGAGGCCAAAGAAGTCTTGATCGGATTCTTTGCACAAAGATGCAGTCTGCCTTACGAATGCGTAGAGCACACAATAAGGGAAAAAGAAACGGAATGCAGCCTCAGATTTGGTTATTTCGGTTATGGACATATTGAGCACGCGGATACTACG
>JBJDYI010000117.1:0-9288 GCA_051867165.1 Faecousia sp.
CAACTGCCAGGCCGAGATGAAGAAGGCTGTCGAGTGCGGCTACTGGAACCTGTTCCGCTTTGATCCCTCCAAGGAGACTGGCAAGTTCACTCTGGACTCCAAGGCTCCCAAGGATGGCTACCAGGAGTTCCTGATGAACGAAGCCCGTTACAGCCGTCTGACCCGTGAGTTCCCCGAGCGCGCCAACGTTCTGTTCGCTCAGAACGAGGCTGCCGCCAAGGAGCGTTACGAGCACCTGGTCAAGCTGGTGGAGATGTACAAGGACTAATCCTTCAAAATACAAATTACCATCTGATCCATGTAATGACCGCCCCCGTTTTCGGGGGCGGTTTTACAAACAAGAGGCAGTATATGGGAATCATCCAATTACTTAAGGAACTGCGTAATATCAGAACTCTGATGAAAGACATGCCACAGCAAATTGAACGGCAGAACGAGACCTATCGCGCCATGACCGCAGAGCAGCTCGCCATGCTTTCGGATGAGGAGCTTTTCACCGCCGCGGAATTCCGGATTAATTGCAAAATGAACGGGTTTGAGGATTCTCAAGGGGGCTACGATGCGCTGTCTCCCCAGCAAAAGGTGTTCTACGCCGTCAACATACTGGAAATGGAAGTCAATAACGGCGGCTTGTGCCAGTTCTTTGTCAACTCCAGCCGGGCCGTCGCGCCTTATATCAGCGATTATCTGGGTATCATCGGCGCCAATGGCCACAAGAACCTGTTCGACCACTTCATCTGCAAATACAAGATTAATCTGAACGATCTTTCTTCCTTCCAAATACAACGGGCAAAGGATTTCGCAACACAGTTTGAGCGGTATCCTTTTGATGAATACGACAATGCTTTTTATCAGCTGGATTCTCTGGCAGTACCCCTGACCGCTTACATTCGTACCAATATTGACGCATTTTGAGAGGTGATCGTCATGCTTTGTACCATCATCGACATCCGGGGCGACTATGCCTATGTGCGCTACCAGGACACCGGTGTAGTCTCGGAAGTGGCCATCGCCCTGCTGCCCTTCGGCGTGGACGTGGGCGACAAGCTGAAATTCGAAAACTACGAATTCAGCCTCATGTAATACAACCTCATCGTAAAAAGCGCCGCAGACGAAACCGTCTGCGGCGCTTTGCTTATTCCTTGTTCTTGGATTTGCGGAGATTCTGAAGCTGGATTTTTTTCAGGCTCCGTTGCAATGCTGCGGCAGCCCTGTCCTCTTTCTGTTCCCGTTTGGATTTGATCTCCATGGGCTGATTCTGCAATTTCTCAATGGGAATGTTCCGCTCTGCCAGTCGCTTTTCTGTGATCTCACCGGCCAGGGCATAGAACACAGATGCCAGGGGGATCATGATAAACATACCGCCCACACCCATCAGTTCTCCGCCGATGGTCACCGCCACCAGCACCCACATACCCGGCAGGCCGATGGAGGTACCCACCACTCTGGGATAAATCAGGTTTCCCTCAATCTGCTGCAGCACCAGAAACATGACCACAAAGCTGATTGCCTGAACCGGATTATTCACCAGAATAAAGAACGCGCCCACAATGCAGCCCACAAAAGCGCCCACCACGGGGATGAGGGCCGTCACCGCAATGACCACGCTGACCAGCGGAATATAGGGCATTTTCAGAACTGCCATCACCACAGCAAAGAGACAGCCCAGGATCACTGCTTCCAGACACTGGCCGGAAATAAAATTGGAAAAGGTCACATTGGTGAGCCGGGCAATGCGGATGATTTCATCCGCCCGGTGTTCTGACAGAAAGGAATAGAGGATTCTTCTGCCCTGCCGGGCCAGGATCTCCTTCCGGGACAGGCAGTAAATGGCAAACACAATGCTGATCACCAGATTCACGATGACTCCCGTCAGATTGCCGATGACGTTGACAGCCCCACCCATGACGGAAGTAATGCTGTCCTTGACCACCATCAATGCCTGCTTTAAAAGAACAGACCATTCTATGCTCTGCAGATCGAAGCTTTCCATAACGTAGGCCTTGATCTCCGGATTTTCATCCATGAATACCACCAGTTTCGCAGCAGTATCCTCCACAAAGGCCGGGATCTGCTGACTCAGGGACTGGACCGTGAGCCGGATCTGAGGCACCAGCAATTCTACCACAAAGGCGACCACCAGGCACAATGCCGCAATGGTCAGCAAAATAGACAGCAGTCTGCGGATACTCCGTTTATGAATACCATCCAGCTGGTTCTCAATGGAACGCATGGGAACATTGAAAATAAAAGCAATGGCAGCACCGGTGGCGAAGGGGGCAATCATGTCCCAGATGCCCAAAAACAACGCTGTGGCCCGGGCCGTATCCAACACCAGCCAGGCAAAAACAATGCTGCCGGCCACCAGCAGGAAAACTCGGTGCATCAATTTTTTGTCGATTTGCATTTGCATCTCTCCTTTCGTCCCATTATAGCGAAAAAAAGATGGAAATGCCAGTGAAGAAACTGTAAATAATTCGACATTGCCTGCTTTCTGCATGGTTCCCTACGACTGCCCTGTCACACAGGCTGATCATCAGCGGCACAGGCGAATCAACTCATTGATGAGGAACTGAACATTTTCTTCTTTGGTTGCCCAGCTGGTGCAGAAGCGAATGGCCCGGTGGGTGTCATCGATCCGTTCCATCTCCGTAAAACAGATAGTCTTGGCCAGTTCATCCAGAACGGTATCAGGCAAAATGGGGAAAATCTGGTTGGTAACGCCCTTCATGAGATAGGGGACTTTCAGATCATTCAGGACCGCACGGATTTTATCCGCCATGTGGTCGGCGTGCCGGGAAATCTCAAAATACAGATTGTCCGTAAACAGCGCATCGAACTGGACGCCCAGCAGCCTTCCCTTGGCCAGCATACCGCCATGCTGCTTGATGAGGTAGCGGAAATCTTCCTTCAGTGCGGGGTTCGTGATCACCACAGCTTCTCCGAAGAGAGCGCCCACCTTGGTGCCGCCGATGTAGAAGGCATCACAGAGCCTTGCCAGGTCGGCCATGGTCACATCCGTCCCCTGGGCCATCAGGCCATAGCCCAGACGGGCGCCATCCAGGAACAGATACAGCCCCAGTTCCCGGCAGGTTTCACTGAGGGCTTCCAGCTCTGCCCTGGTGTACAGGGTGCCCAGCTCTGTGGGGTGGGAAATGTAGACCAGCTTGGGCTGGACGATATGCTCAAAGGATCCGTCGGCTCGGTGAAGAAGTACCGTCTTTTTCACCTGGTCCGCACTGATCTTGCCCTCGGTCCCGGGCAGGGCAAGCACCTTGTGTCCGGTGGCCTCCACGGCGCCGGTTTCATGGACATGAATGTGGCCGGTGTCCGCACAGAGCGCTCCCTGGTGGGGCCGCAGAGCGGCATCAATCACCGTCAGATTGGTCTGGGTGCCGCCCACCAGAAAGTGGATCGCCACATCCTCCCGATGGCAAAGGCTGCGGATTTTATCAGCTGCCGCGGCACAATACTGATCTTCACTGTAACCGAGGGTCTGCTCCATGTTGGTTCGGATCAGGGCATCCAGAACCTTCTGGTGGCAGCCTTCGGAATAGTCGTTGTTAAAATAAATCATCTTGCTTCCTCCCGATGTGTGGAATACAGACATTTTATTCCCGGATTCCCGGCCTGTCAAGAGGGCATATTCCCATCTGCCAGAGCATAGAATTTCTTGTCAGCACACAGCATCGGAGGAATGCCCATGACACAACTTCTGGAAAAACGGGCCTGTCAAGTGGCTGTGTACATGATCGAAACGGGAGCCACAGTCCGCGCTGCCGCAAAACACTTCGGCATTTCCAAATCCACGGTACACAAGGATATTTCCTGCCGGTTAAAACAATACAATCCCATCCTGTACGCGCAGGTGCGGCAGGTTTTGGACAAAAACAAACAGGAACGCCACATCCGCGGCGGCATGGCCACCAAACGAAAATACGAACACCGGAGTGGAAGCTGAAGAGAGCCCATGGAGAATGTCGGGCGACGTTCCTGCCGCCCTTTTAAAAAACGCTTTCCGCGCTTGCCTCGCCGTGGTCGTTCCTTATCAATTCTTACAGGTCGTCTGCGTCCTGGATGGGCCGTTCATCGGAGTCAATCGGCCTGCCGGTATAACTGCCGTTGGGGTCAGAGACAATTTTTTCATTCTTTGCTTTCTGCATAATATTCACCTCCCGGGTTAGTTTTTCTCTGTACCCGGAATTGATGATTGCCTTTTTCCGGGGTAACTGGTAAAATAGAGTGAATTCATACTGATATTCAATTAAAAACTTTAATTCGCAAGAATTGAAGTTTTTGATATGAAGATCATAATGAGACGGGTTTTCATGATTTTCTTTTCCAAAATCATGAAAACGACAACGCCGCAAGGCGATGTCTTCTTGATTAAAATGAAAGATTTTAATCAAGAAAAAGTATCAAAATAACGAGGAACTGCTATGTTTGACATCACACTAATCACCATGGGAAAACTGAAGGAAAAATTCTACCTCTCCGCCGCTGAGGAGTACAAAAAGCGGCTGGGAGGCTACTGCTCCTTTTCCATTCTGGAATTGCCGGAGGTACGGCTGCCGGAGGACCCCTCCCCTGCCGAAATTGCGGCCGGGCTGGAAAAAGAAGCGGATCTGATCTTCTCCAAAATCCCCAAAGGCGCCTGGCTGTGCGTCTTCACCCCGGAGGGCAAGGAACTGTCAAGCGAAGCTTTTGCAGCCAAGCTGGCCGAAGTCAAAGTGAGCGGAAAAAGCAGCGCCTGTTTTCTCATCGGCTCCTCCTTCGGCATGGCCCCCCGGGTCAAGCAGAGGGCCGACTTGAAGCTCTCCATGGGACCCATGACCTTCCCCCACCATCTTGCAAGAATCATGGTGCTGGAACAGCTGTACCGGGCAGAAGCCATCCAGGCGGGAAGCAAGTACCATAAGTAACCAAAGTGCGCATCTATGGATGCGCACTTTTCTTTTTTTGAAATACCTTGACAGGTGAGGTATCTCGTGATACTATAATTCCAGAATCAAAGGAGGGATATCCCATGTCTATTACCGGCGATTTGATCCGGGGACATACCGATGCCATCATTCTGGCCCGGCTGATCCGGGGCGACAGCTACGGCTACGAGATCAACAAAATTATCTCCACCATGTCCTCCGGCCGTTTTGAGCTGAAGGAAGCCACCCTGTACACCGCTTTCAAGCGGCTGGAGGAATCCGGTCTTATTGCCTCCTACTGGGGCGACAGCGGCGCGGGGGCCCGGAGACGGTACTACACCATCACTGCCGCCGGCCGGGATACCTATCACCGCCTGATGGCAGAGTGGCTGGAAACCCGGGAGATCATGGACAAACTCTTACATGTGGAGGAAGAACAATGAGAGAACAACTGATCCAATATGTGAACCTGCTTTTTGCCGGTGCTCCGGACTGTGAGGACATGAAGCAGGAAATTCTGCAAAACACCCTGGACCGTTACGATGACCTGATTGCAGAGGGCAAGGTGCCGGAAGCTGCCTATCGTCTGGCCATCTCCGGCATTGGGGACATCAACGAGCTTCTGGGCACCGCGCCCAAAAACAGCGCCGCTCCTCAGTCAAGAAAGCCGGATGAAGCGGACACCGGCAGGAAGAAGATGCTGCGTGCCATCGCTGTGGCCCTGTACATCCTCTGTCCTGTTCCCCTGCTGCTTCTTGGCAACATGGGAAACGACTGGATGGCCATTGTTGGTCTCTGCATCCTCTTGACGTTCGTTGCCGTTGCCACTGTTTTGATGATCCTGGGGGCAAAAAAGGAAGAATCGCCGGAATGTCCGGAGTGTCCGGATGACCGGTCCCCGGATGCGGAGCTTCGAAAAAGCATCAGCAACCTGATCTGGACCGTAGGACTGGTGGCCTATTTCGGAATCAGCTTTCTGACCGGTGCCTGGTATATCACCTGGCTCATGTTCCCCATCATCGGCGCGGTTCAAGGCATTGTGAAGGCCATTCCGGACCTGAAAACCACCACAGCCAATGCCATCGTCCGCATCATCATCTGGATTGTGATTCTGCTGATTCTGGCGGTCATTCTGCTGTCCTTCACCGGACATGGTTTCTATCTCAGCACCTTCGACAACACGGTGTATCTGACGGAGGAAATTGACCAGACACAGGGCAATGAAAGTCCCCTGACTCTGGATCCCGCTGCAGTGCAGAAACTGGAAATCAACTGGGTCAGCGGCAATATTCTCCTTCAGGCAGCGGATGTGGATGCCATCACCATTTCTGAGTCCGGTGTCTCGGATTCCGCCAACGCCATGTACTGTCACCAGAAGGACGGGAAAGTCACCGTTGAATTTCAGAAAAACCATCCTGTCATCGGCAGCAAGACTTCCCTTCGCAAGGATCTGACGATTCTTCTTCCCCGGGATTGGACCGGTCAGGAGCTGGAGGTCAGCACCGCCTCTTCCACCCTGGAGATTCGTGATCTGACCATCCGGGGAGTTGACCTGGACAGTGCTGACGGCACCTGTGTCTTTACGAACTGCCGGATCGATGACCTGGACATTGACACCGCTTCCGGTGATGTGACCTTCTCCGGTACGCTGAACACCCTGGACTTTGACGCTGCCTCCGCCAGTTTCACCGCTGATCTCACAAACACCCCCAGCCGCATGGAGATGGACACCATGTCCGGTCATCTGGACATGGGCCTGCCGGAGGACTGTGGCTATGCCCTGACCATGGATGGCCTCAGCAGCCGGTTCCATTCGGAATTCGAAGGCACTTTCGGGCAGAAGAACACCTATGTTTATGGAGATGGCCGCTGCCGCATCAATGTGGATGGCCTGGACTGCAGTGTGGAAATCCGCAAGCTGAGCCCCACTGCCTGATGCCTGGTTCCGCGTCAGATGACAAGTCTGTCGTACAGTCTATGCAGCTCCATGTCGTTGCTGTCATAATCCTCTGAAATTGATCCTTTCCCACCGGGCAGTTTGTCCGGTGGGATTTTTATCTTTCCTTTTGGAACGATTTGTGATAAGATGGGCACCGAAACTGTTACCAAGGAGAATCCCTATGCTGACCATTGCTGAAATTCTGGCCGCTGAACTGGGCCAGAAGCAAGAATACATTGAAAATGTCATTGCCCTGATGGACGAGGGCAACACCATCCCCTTCATCGCCCGGTACCGCAAGGAAGCCCACGGTGCCATGGATGACACCACCCTGCGGAATTTGGAAACCCGGCTTACCTATCTGCGGAATTTGCAGGAGCGTCGGAACGAAGTGAAGCGTTCCATTGAAAACCAGGGCAAGCTGACGGAAGAATTATCCGCCGCCATCGATTCCGCCGCCACCATGACGGAGGTGGAGGACCTGTACCGCCCCTACAAGCTCAAGCGCCGGACCCGTGGCTCCATGGCCCGGGAAAAGGGTCTTCAGCCCCTGGCCGAAGCCATTTTCGCCCAGGACGGCCAGGACCCGGCCAAACTGGCGGAATCTTATCTGGACCCTGAAAAAGGGGTCAACACCATCGAAGAGGCATTACAGGGGGCCAGCGACATCATCGCGGAAGACCTGTCCGATGATGCCGACATTCGCAAGTCCCTCCGGGATCTGACCATGAGAAAAGGTATTTTCACCTGCAAAGCAACCGACAATGCGGAGGAAGATAGCGTTTACAAGCTCTACTACGATTTTTCCCAGCCCATTGCAAGGCTGCTGGACCACCAGATTCTGGCCATGAACCGGGGTGAAAAGGAAGGTATTCTGAAACCCAATGTGGCAATTGTGGGCAATGACGGCGCTGCTCTGGTGTGCCGGGCTGCGTTGATGCCCACCATGACAGTCTCCACTTTTGTCCGGGCCGCGGCAGAGGATGCCTATGAGCGACTGATCTTCCCCTCCATCCAGCGGGAGGTCAGAAACGAGCTCAGTGACCGGGCCTACGCCGGCGCGATCCGAAACTTTTCCCTGAATCTGAAGCCTCTGCTGATGCAGCCCCCTGTGAAGGGCTTCGTCACCATGGGGCTTGATCCCGGCTACCGAAACGGCTGCAAGGTGGCGGTGGTGGACCCCACCGGCAAGGTGCTGGACACCAGCGTGGTCTATCCCACCTTCAGTCAGAGAAAAAAAGAGGAAGCCATTGCTGTTCTGTCCGGTCTGATGCGCAGGCACGGTGTTCAGCACATCGCCATCGGCAACGGCACCGCCTCCCGGGAAACAGAGGCAATGACCGTGGAACTGCTGAAATCTTTCCCGGATGCCAGCTATATGATTGTGAATGAAGCCGGTGCTTCCATCTATTCCGCCTCTCCCCTGGCGGCGGAGGAATTCCCGGATTACGACGTAAACCTCCGGTCTGCCGTGTCCATTGCCAGACGGTTACAGGATCCTCTGGCCGAGCTGGTAAAGATCGACCCCAAGGCCATCGGTGTGGGACAATACCAGCACGACTGCCCCCAGAAGGAACTGGATGCCTCCCTGGGCGCCGTGGTGGAGGACTGCGTCAATGCAGTGGGTGTGGATGCCAACACCGCTTCCAAGAGCCTTTTGCAGCAGGTTTCCGGCCTGACCGCTGCCACCGCCAAGAACATTGTGGCCTATCGGGAGGAAAACGGCCCCTTCACTTCCCGCGCCCAGCTAAAGAAGGTGCCCAAACTGGGACCCAAGGCCTTCCAGCAATGTGCCGGCTTCCTGCGGATTCCCGAGAGCATGGAAATTTTGGACAACACCGGCGTTCACCCGGAGTCTTATCCTGCCGCCAAGGCATTGCTTGCCCTGCTGGGCTGCAAAAAAGGCGACAATCTGACGGATCTGGTGGCCCGGTTGGAGGGCTATGGTCTGTCCAAAGCCGCCGCAGAATGTGCGGTGGGCGAGCCTACCCTCCTGGACATTGCCAGAGAACTGGCCAAGCCCGGCCGGGATCCCCGGGACGAGCTGCCCAAGCCCATTCTCCGGAAAGACGTGCTGGACCTGAAGGATCTGGTCCCCGGCATGGAGCTCACCGGCACCGTGCGGAACGTCATCGATTTCGGTGTCTTTGTGGACATCGGTGTCCATCAGGATGGTCTGGTGCATATTTCTGAGGTCTGCAACCGCCGGCTCCGGCATCCCAGCGAGATGGTGAAGGTTGGCGATATTGTAAAGGTGGTCGTCCTGTCTGTGGACGAAAAGCGCAAGCGAATCAGCCTTTCCATGAAGCAGGTCAAGCAGTAAAATTTTGAGCCACCCGTATGGGTGGCTCATTTTGTCTTTATACTGATATTCAATAGAAAACTTTAATTTGGAACAAATTGGAGTTTTCTATATGAAGATCATAA
>JBJDYI010000118.1:0-2486 GCA_051867165.1 Faecousia sp.
ACAAGGAATTTCGCTACCTTAGGACCGTTATAGTTACGGCCGCCGTTTACCGGGACTTCAGTCAGGCGCTCTCACACCATCGTTTAATCTTCCGGCACCGGGCAGGCGTCACACCCTATACGTCCACTTTCATGTTTGCAGAGTGCTGTGTTTTTATTAAACAGTCGCAGCCACCTTTTCACTGCGGCCCCTTCACGCTCGGCGCGCAGGCGCTCCACGCTACAGGGGCGTACCTTTTCCCGAAGTTACGGTACCAATTTGCCGAGTTCCTTCTCCCGAGTTCTCCCAAGCGCCTTAGAATACTCATCTCGCCCACCTGTGTCGGTTTGCGGTACGGTCGCCTCTGGACTGAAGCTTAGGGGCTTTTCCTGGGACTCCTTCCAACAGCTCCGGAGCCCGTAGGCTCCTCGTCCCCGTCCCTTGGATCACGATGCCGGATTTGCCTGGCATCCTCCTTCAGACGGGCAACCGGGACTTCCAACACCCGGCCTGCCTTCCGCAATCCGTCCCCCCGTCGCATCCAGCGGCGGTGCGGGAATTTTAACCCGCTTCCCATCAGCTACGCATCTCTGCCTTGCCTTAGGGGCCGACTAACCCTGCCCCGATGAACGTTGGACAGGAAACCTTGGGCTTTCGGCGTGGGGGCCTTTCACCCCCATTATCGCTACTCATGTCAGCATTCGCACTTCCGATACCTCCAGCATGCCTCACAGCACGCCTTCGCAGGCTTACGGAACGCTCTCCTACCATATCATTTCTGATATCCGCAGCTTCGGTGGCCGGCTTAGCCCCGTTACATCTTCCGCGCAGGACGACTCGATCAGTGAGCTATTACGCTTTCTTTGAAGGATGGCTGCTTCTAAGCCAACCTCCTGACTGTCTTGGCCTTCCCACTTCGTTTTCCACTTAGCCGGCCTTGGGGACCTTAGCTGGCGGTCTGGGTTGTTTCCCTCTTGTCACCGGACGTTAGCACCCGGCGACTGTCTCCCGTGCTCGGACTCGTCAGTATTCGGAGTTTGCAATGGTTTGGTAAGCCGCGATGGCCCCCTAGCCATAACAGTGCTCTACCCCTGACGGTCATGCACGAGGCGCTACCTAAATAGCTTTCGGAGAGAACCAGCTATCTCCAGGTTTGTTTAGCCTTTCACCCCTATCCACAGCTCATCCCCCGGCTTTTCAACGCCGGTGGGTTGGGACCTCCAGTGCGTGTTACCGCACCTTCATCCTGGCCATGGATAGATCACCTGGTTTCGGGTCTACACCCAGCGACTGGACGCCCTGTTCGGACTCGGTTTCCCTGCGGCTCCCCTATACGGTTAACCTCGCCACTGAATGTAAGTCGCTGACCCATTATACAAAAGGTACGCGGTCACCCCGTAGGGCTCCCACTGTTTGTATGCACACGGTTTCAGGTTCTGTTTCACTCCCCTCCCGGGGTTCTTTTCGCCTTTCCCTCACGGTACTGGTCCACTATCGGTCGATTACGAGTATTTAGCCTTGGAGGATGGTCCCCCCATCTTCAGACAGGATTCCTCGTGTCCCGCCCTACTTATCGCAGGCCCAGTCCTGTAGCGCGGACTTCGTGTACGGGGCTGTCACCCTCTGCCGCCATCCTTTCCAGGATGTTCCACTGTCTCGCTCCACTATCTCCTGCAGGCTGCGCCCGTTCCGCTCGCCGCTACTCCGGGCATCTCGGTTGATTTCTTTTCCTCCGGCTACTTAGATGTTTCAGTTCGCCGGGTTCGCTCCGCCGCGCCTATGTGTTCAGCGCGGGGTAATGCTTCCGCATTGGGTTCCCCCATTCGGACATCCACGGATCAATGTCTGTTTGCCGACTCCCCGTGGCTTTTCGCAGGCTTCCACGTCCTTCTTCGCCTGTAATCGCCAAGGCATCCACCATGTGCACTTGTTCACTTGTCCCCATGGCGCTGGGGCCTTTCCTCCCCAACACCATGTTCTGTGCCTCATTGAGTTTGCGCTGCCGTATTCCAAAATAATCGTCGTTTCTTTCTTCTTGAGATCACTTTGTCTTACTTGACTACATTTCAATACAATCTAAACCCTTCCATCCACATCACCCTCCGGCTCAGGGATGGAGAATCTTTGTTTTTGCTTGTCTTGCTTTGTTTCCGGATTGTTAAAGAACTTCTCTCGCACGGCCTCTCTCGACCATGCCGCAGTGCCCTGGCAGACAGGTGCATTCCGGCATGGTGGAGGTTAACGGGATCGAACCGATGACCCCCTGCTTGCAAAGCAGGTGCTCTCCCAGCTGAGCTAAACCCCCATGACATTCCCTGGTGGGTCTGGCTGGCCTCGAACCAGCGACCCCCGCCTTATCAAGACGGTGCTCTGACCGACTGAGCTACAGACCCAGTTCCCCTCCTCGGCAGATGATGGGTGTGGACGGCGCGCGGACCCCCGTGCGGGCTTTCCTAGAAAGGAGGTGATCCAGCCGCACCTTCCGGTACGGCTACCTTGTTACGACT
>JBJDYI010000119.1:0-2486 GCA_051867165.1 Faecousia sp.
TCATTTGGAGTGAAAGCGACAAGCTGCAAGAGGGCGAACAACTGCCCCTTGCCCGCGCTGATGCGCTGTTCAAAGCGCTGGACGAGGAAAAGCGTACCGAGCGCGAGAAGCCCGGATATACAGGCGGATGGTATGACAAGACCAAGTTCCGCATTGATTGTACCTTTGACGGTGAGCGCGACAGCTACGAGGGACGGCAGGATTTCGGGGATGGGGACGGCTCTCTGATCGACCATATTGAGGCCTATCACGAATACTACGCCAATGATGAAAGCTGGCAAAACTATGTGCTGCACAATCAGGGTGCTGAAAGCTGGGAGCAGGACAAAGCAGAACGGGAAATGATTCTCTCCGAGTTTGTGCCGTATATGCGTCTGCATTGCAATCTCTCTGAGCAGGAACGCACCGCAGCGGATATGCTGGAAAACGGCGAAAATCTGACGCCGGAGCAGACTGCGTATTTTACCGCCGTACTTGCCCATGTAGACACCTGCCGGGAAAAACTAAATGCAGGCGATTACCATCTGCCCGACCCGCCCCAGCTTTCCGACTTTGCACAGGAAACCGCAGAAATGGAAGCCTACAAAGACCATGTGCGGGAAGAAATCGCGCAGGAAGCCGCAGCAGCGGGTATGACCGTTGAGGAATACGCAGCCAACGGCTACGAGCCGAGGGAGCAGCCGGAAGCAGCCGTACCCGAAGAATCCACCACGGCGCAGCCGGAAGCAGCAGCCGTCAAGTATTATCCGATCAACGAGGGCGCAGCCAGACGCGCCAACGATGCAAACAGCTACCGCGACTATGCGGCAGGCAGTGCCACCGCTGAATATCGGCAGATGGTGGATCAGGCAGCAGAGCTTGCCCAGCGGCAGAAAGCGCGCGTTGATCCCATGTACCATGAGAAAATAGACGCGCTGCTGGACACCTATGCCCGCAAGCTGGCAGCAAATCTGAATGACCATTATGCCATTGAAGCCCGAGTACCCTCTATCCTTGTGGCTGGCGGCAGCAATTTCCCTGTGGCGAAGAAACACAAGCAGAACGCAGCCCGTGACCGCAATATGCAGGAATGGCAGGATGTGCAGGGTATCCTTGATAAAATCCGCAGCACGGGTATGGGCGGCATTAGCGCGGACGACCCGCAGGCTGTCGCCAAACTGGAAGCAAAGCTGGCAAAGCTGGAAGCGGCGCAGGAAACCATGAAAGCGGTAAACGCCTATTACCGAAAGCATAAGACGTTGGACGGCTGCCCGCACTTAACGCCGGAGCAGATCGACAAGCTGAAAGCGGACATGGCGCAGTCCTGGCACCTTGACAAAAGCAGGCCGTATCAGTCCTTTGTCCTCTCCAACAATAACGCGGAAATTCGCCGGATTCGTGCGCGTATCGAACAGGTACGGCAACATGAGGATACCCAGTTTGCCGGATGGGAGTTTGAAGGTGGGCGTGTGGAAGCAAACAAAGCAGACAACCGCCTACAGATCTTCTTCGACGGCAAGCCGGACGAAGGGACGCGGGACGAGCTGAAAGCCAACGGCTTCCGCTGGGCACCCAGCGTCGGTGCATGGCAGCGGCAGCTTAATATGAACGCCTACCGCGCCGCAGAGCATATTTCCTGTATCCAGCCTGTCACCGGGGACAAGCCGGTTGATTTACAGCGCAACACCCAGTATCAGCAGAAAGCAGCCACCCCTGACACACTTATGACCGGGGAAAGAATTACAACGCCCCGTGGTAGCTTTCATGTTACCGGCATGACCCGCGAGCAGATGGAAGCCGCAGGCTATGGCTATCATCACAGTTCAGAGGACGGCAAATATCTCATTATGGGCAATGGCACACAGGCCTGTGCCATTGCTGCCGAACAGCGGGTACCGGAAAACTATATGCGCACGGCAGAGCTGACCACCGAGCAGAATTACAACATGATCGACGGGCGGATCAACAACACCCCGTCTGTGGACGAGTTGGAAGAAAAGGCAAAGCGCGGCGAAGTGATCTCCCTGTCTGCCCTTGCCGCTGCTGTTAAAGCCGAGGACGGCAGGACGCCCCAGCGCAGCGAGGATGGGAAAAAACCGTCAATTCGCGCCCAACTTAAAGCAGACCGGGCGCAGGCTGCGGCAAAGCCGAAGCAGAAAGAAAAAGAACAGGAATCAAGGCGCAGCGTCCGGCAGGCGCTGGAAATGGAGTAAGCTATGAATAAGTTTGAAAATGTGGACGTGCTGGCATCGCTGCAACAGATCATGCAGCAGAATACAGCATTTTTCCGAAATGATTTTGACATTGACAAGAAGATACTGACCCGAGCGGCGGTAAGTAAAAATACAGAGGATAAAATCTATCTCTGGTTTTGCCGCCCCAACGGGACACATTGTCTGCGGGAACGGGATGTGTTCCTGCGCGGAACGCGGGAGCATAACACCTTTCGTTTCTACCATGAACAGACCAAGGAGCGTGTGCTTGCCTACGCAGTGGTACTGTCCGGC
>JBJDYI010000120.1:0-2466 GCA_051867165.1 Faecousia sp.
ATCAAACCCTAATAGTAATGAACAGATCAGAATTTGAGGAATTGGAATTGCAGGTTCAACAAAGTGGCCTGCCATTGAAGTTGCACCTGCAACGGAAAGGTGTAAGTTATTCAACCTATCACTACTGGCGCAAAAAATGTGCTGTCAACAAAGACAGTCTCAAACAGGAGTTGGCTCCAATCAGTTTCAAGCGACCAACCAAGGAATTGAACTTGGGAGACCAAGTACCGGCGGGCGTATCCCTGTTGTTTCCGAACGGACTCCGTGCCCACTTCGGAAACGGTTCAGAGAGACTGTTGATGGAACTGTTGGCCCAAAGTCTCCAAGGCGGTCATGTTTAGCCTGAACGATACGATGCGCTACTTCCTGTGCCCGGGCAGGACGGATATGCGTAAGGGCATCAGCTCGCTATGTGGGCTGGTCCATGAGAAGATGAAGAGCGAGGTGAGGAACGGCGACGTGTTCATCTTCGTCGGTGCCAGCCGCAGACTCATGAAGCTGCTTCACGCGGAAGACGGCGGCATGGTGATGTATGTCAAACGGCTGGAGGCAGGACGCTTCAAACTGCCGGAATACGATCCTGAATCAAACAGCTATCCCATGGAATGGCGTGATCTGGTAATGATGGTCGAGGGCATTCAGGAAAACCCGGGACAGAGGCTCCGTCGCCTCAGGGCGGAACGCAAGGAGTACCATGTATAACCTGTTTTTTTGAAGAAAAGTACTGATATTGTTGTGTAATCCACTAAAAATTAGTATTTTTGCATCAATAAAAAAACAGGCAGACGATGGATGAGAAGGACATATTACTCAAGACGATAGAAGGGCTGAATGCCTCTGTCGCTTCATTGTCTGCCACCAATAAAAAACAGGCTGAGCAGAATGAAAAGCTGCAGGAACGTGTCAAGGAGCTGACGGCCCAGGTCGCATGGCTGAACCGCCAGCTCTTTGGACGTAAAGCTGAAAAACTTCCCGTCTATAATCCCGGCATGCCGGATCTCTTCGCGGACGAGTTCGCCGGACTGCAACGTCAGGCGGAAGAAAAGCGTGACGAGGCTGTGGAGAAGATCGGAAAGGAATCAACCGAAGAAAAGAGACAGAAGCGCCAGAACCGTAAAATGATTGAGGATCTGCCTGTACTCGAAACCGAGGTGATAGAGCCGGATGACGTTGACCTGTCCTTATATCGCAGAATAGGCGAAGAGGTAACCCGTGTCGTCAAGCACAGACCGGGGATGCTTTATGTAAAGGAAATCATCCGCCCCAAATACGCGCTCAAGGACAACTCGAAGCTTCCGCCCGAGGGACAGAAAGGCGTGGAGATCGCTCCCGTCCCGCCGATGCCTGTCGACAAGTGCATCGCCGATACCAGCCTGCTTGCCGAAATCCTGCTCCAGAAATATGAGTATCACGTCCCGTTCCACCGCCAGATACAGCAATACCGCCACCTCGGCCTGAAGGGCCTTACGGAAAGCACGCTGGACGGCTGGTTCAAGAAAACGGTCGGGCTGCTGGATCCGCTGTATGAGGCGCTCAAGCGGGAGGTCTTTGCCCGCGACTACGTGCAGGCGGACGAAACCACCGTCCCGGTCATCAACAGGGAAAAGCACAAGGCCGACAAGGAATACCTCTGGATGGTCAGGTCGGTCATGGAAAAGCTGGTCATCTTCCATTACGACAAGGGATCAAGGGCCGGATCGGTCATCGAATCCCTGGCAAATCAGTATCACTTCAAGGGTTACCTCCAATGCGACGGTTTTGCGGGCTATGAGACAGCCTTCAAGACCAATCCCTACGTGCGGCTGGTCAATTGTCTGGCGCATATCCGCCGCCATTTTGAACAGGCCCTTGATGAGAACAGGGAGATGGCCGAACATGGGCTGACCCAGATACAGCACGTCTACAGGATAGAGCGTTGCTGCAATGAGGCAGGCCTGTCGTGTGATGAACGCAAGGCGAAACGACAGGAGCTGGCCCGTCCTATCCTGGAAGCCATGAAGGTATGGATGGAAACGGAAGGAGTCAAGTACAGCCCCAGGTCACAGGCCGGTAAAGCCATCACGTATGCCTATACCCGATGGGATAACATGATGAGGTGTCTGGATGACGGACGTCTGCTTTGGGACAACAACCTGGCGGAAAATGTAATACGCCCCATCACTTTGGGCAGAAAGAACTATCTCTTCTGTGGCAATCACGAAGCAGCGGCCAATATGTCGGTGGTCTGTTCCCTGCTGGCTACCTGCAAGGCACATGATGTGAATCCGAGGGATTACCTGAATGATATCATTGCCCGAATGCCTTATCATAAAAAGGCCACTCATGAGGAACTGCTCACTCTACTACCGCACAAATGGAAGTTGCAGCATCCGGAGAGTGTGTTGTCCAAACAAACCGCGGAATACGGTAGTTAGTCCAAACTTCAACATATAGGTTTAACAAAACAATAGCGACTGCAACTATTAG
>JBJDYI010000121.1:0-38250 GCA_051867165.1 Faecousia sp.
TGCCTTTGACTTCTCCGGCGCTGTCATGGAAGCCCTTCGTGCTGCCGACGCCGCCATCCTGGTTCTGTCCGCCAAGGACGGCATCACCGTTGGCTTTGAGAAGGCCTGGAAGTACTGTGAAGAGCGCAATATGCCCCGCATGATCTACATCTCCAAGATCGACGAGGATAACTCTGACTACAACGCCACCTTCGAAGCTCTCCGGGAGAAGTATGGCAACAAGATCGCCCCTGTCATCGTACCCATTTGGGATGGCTCCAAGAAGATCACCGGCATCATCGACGTGCTGAACAAGCGTGCTTACGAGATGAAGGCCCTGAAGCGCACCGAGATCGAAATCCCCGAGGATAAGAAGGCCGTGGTGGAAGAGTTCAACGATGCTCTGAAGGAAGCCGTTGCCGAGACCGACGAAGAGCTGATGGATCGTTTCTTCGAGGGCGATGACTTCACCTACGCCGAAATGATCAAGGGCCTGTACACCGGTGTCCGGGAGCTGAGCCTGTTCCCCGTTCTGTGCGGTTCCGCTGTCACCTGCCTGGGCACCCTGATGCTGCTGGATCATATCATTGACCTGCTGCCCAACCCCGTCCAGGGCAACTACCATAAGGCCACCAACGCAGACGGCAAGGTGGAGGAGTTCGTGGTCTCCCCCGGCGGTGTTCCCTCCGCTTTCGTCTTTAAAACCATTTCCGACCAGTTCGGCAAGTATTCCTTCGTGAAGATCCTCTCCGGTGAAATCACTTCCGACACCACTCTGGTGAATGCCCGCACCGGTGAAACCGAAAAGCTGGGCCGTATGTACTCCATGTGCGGCAAGAAGGCCACCGAAGTCAAGGTTCTGTCCTGCGGCGACATCGGCGCTTTCGGCAAGATGGACAAGGTCAAGACCGGCGATACCCTGTGTGATCCCCGTAAGGTGGTTTCTCTGAAGCAGATCCCCTACGCCGCTCCCTGCTACTCCATGGCCATTGCACCCAAGACCCGTGGTCAGGAAGAAAAGGTCGGCACCGGCCTGAACCGTCTGAACGAGGAAGATCCCTCCTTCACCCTGGTCAACAACGCCGAGACCAAGCAGCTGGTGCTGTCCGGCGCCGGCGATCAGCAGCTGGACGTTCTGGTTGCCAAGCTGAAGAGCCGCTTTGGTGTGGATGCCGTTCTGAGCCCCGCCAAGGTTGCATACCGTGAGCAGATCAAGGCCAAGGTGGAAGCCCATGGCCGTCACAAGAAGCAGACCGGCGGCAGCGGCCAGTTCGGTGACGTTTGGATCCGCTTCGAGCCCCAGTATGAGCAGGATGACCTGATCTTCGACGTGGCCGTTGTCGGCGGTGCCGTGCCCAAGAACTTCAACCCCGCTGTTGAAAAGGGCCTGCAGGAAGCTGTTCAGAAGGGCCCCCTGGCCGGTTATCCCATGGTCAATATGAAGGCTACCCTGTATGATGGCTCCTACCATCCCGTTGACTCCAACGAAATGGCATTCAAGCTGGCCGCCATTCTGGCCTTCAAGGAAGCCATGCCCAAGGCCAATCCCACCCTGCTGGAGCCCATCGGCTCTCTGTCCGTCACCATCCCCGACAGCTACATGGGCGATGTCATCGGTGACCTGAACAAGCGCCGGGGCCGCGTCATGGGCATGAATCCCGATAACGCCGGCAACACCGTGGTGGAAGCCGAAGTTCCCATGGCCGAGATGGGCAGCTACGCCATCGATCTGCGTGCCATGACCCAGGCTCACGGTTCCTTCACGCTGGCCTTCGAGCGTTACGAGGAGGTTCCCAAACAGAACCAGGCCAAAATCATCGCCGAGGCCAAGGAAGAAGAATAAATCACATCAGAAAAGGACCTGCCCAAAAGCAGGTCCTTTTTTAACCGGTGTCCGTGTTTCATCATGGTTTGACCGGGCAGCTCCCAGGCCATGCGGACCTGCTGCCCCTGATGATTTGGCTTACTGCTTCCTGTTTTCCAGGTGTCCGGAGCGAATCACCGGGGGCTTTGGATCCACCGCTTCCCAGGGAACAGGTTTTTTCTCTTCTTCTTTCATTGTTTTTCACCTCTGCCTCAGTATGCGCAGAATTCTCCGGAGGATACGCCTGCCCACTCCCGGTCTTCCCTGTTATTTCTTAATTTTTTTGTAAACTTTCTGTAATTTCCTCTGCAACGGTTGCAAAAGGACACCTTATACGTTATAATGTCAAAACAGAAACAGGACTGCGGCAGACCTCTGCCGCATCAATCAAAATCCCTTACCTGTCAAAAACAAGGAGGAATATATTATGAAGAAGCTCTTTTCCATCCTTTTGGTCGTCGCGATGATGCTGGTTGTCACCGGCTGCGGCGCTAAACCCGAATCTGCGGATGCATCTGCCGATCGGATTGCCCAGCTGGAGCAGGAAAATGCCGCTCTGCAGGCCCAGGTGAACAGCCTGACTGCCGAAATCGAAAACATGAAGCAGAGCGCCGCTCTGCAGGACTGGACCCTGGACGCCACGGCCTGGAGCGACGGAAACGGCGCCACTGTTACCTTCACTGCCATCCCTGTCAGCTATACAGAAGGGGTGCGGGCCGCGCTCAGTGTCCGGATGGGTGATCTGGAAGCAGAGAGCACCAACTGCATCTGGGACGGCAGCGCCTTCACCGGCTCCGTGGAGCTGAGCGCTGCAGATGGATACAGCTATTACTGCATCCTGACCAATCCGGATGGCTCCCAGGGCGAAATCGCGCTGAATTCTCCTGAGCGCATCACCAACGAAACTCTGGTGTACCTGGGCTCCAATCTGTCCGCCTATGCCAACCTGATCGTGGAGGACTGGGAAGCCACTGCCACCGCGCTGACCATCAAGTCCGGTTACATCCAGTGCCAGACGCCCCGTCTGACCTTCAACAATATGACCGCCAACGTATCCAAAGCCGATCTGGTCCTGAAGCTGAACGATGAAGAAATTGCCCGTCAGGAAATTTCCCTTCCCGCCGGTGAAGGCGAAGGCAGTTTCGAAACCACCATTGCAAATCTGTCCTTCTCCATGCCCTCCATGGAAGACGATTATCAGCTGGATCTGTGGCTGGAAATCAGCCTGAACACTGGAAACACCGTCAGCGTATCCGGCGGCAGCTGGTACAACAGCGACGGCACGCTGCAACTGGTCGTCGGCTAATCCCCGTCGATGAATACACCGCCGGAAAGGCGGTGTGTTTTTTTTGCGGATTATTGTATTATTACCTCTTTTCCGTAAATTTAGGCCACTTCCTACAATTTCCACAAATTTCTGGTCCCTCACCAAAAATTTATGTGAATACTATAAAAAAGTCTGAAATATAGTTATTTTTAGATTGATTTTATCACACCTTTGGCATACAATAGGACACGAATAGCGTATCCAAAATGCCGTTTCATGGCGATGATTCCGAGGTGAGGCAAATGTTGAATATTGTGCTGGTGGAACCTGAAATCCCCCAGAACTGCGGCAACATTGCCCGCACCTGTGCCGCCACCGGCTGCCGGCTCCATCTGATCCGGCCCCTGGGGTTTGACATTTCTGAAAAGGCAGTCCGCCGAGCCGGTCTGGATTACTGGCACATGGTGGAGGTTTTCGACTATGAAAACCTGGAAGATTTCTTTGCCAGAAATGACGTCACACAAATGTGGTGCCTGTCCACAAAAGCCCCCCGGTGCTATGCGGAAGCGGAATTCCATGACGGCTGCTACCTGTTCTTCGGGAAAGAAACCAAGGGTCTGCCCGAGGATTTCCTGAATTCCCATTATGATAGCTGCGTCCGTATTCCCATGAACCCGGATGCCCGGAGCCTGAATCTGAGCAACGCGGTGGCCATTACCGTCTACGAAGCGCTGCGGCAGATGAATTACCCCGGCCTTCTGGACCATGGAATCATGGGAAAGGAAAGCGAAAATATGCGGGTATGATCCCGTTAGATTATGGAGGTAAATCCCATGAACTACAACAAGAAGTCTATCGAAGACATTGAAGTAGCAGGCAAGCGCGTTCTGTGCCGCTGTGACTTCAACGTTCCCACCAAGAACGGCAAGATCACCTCTGATAAGCGTATCGTTGCCGCTATGCCCACCATTAAGTATCTGGTGGACCATGGCGCCAAGGTCATTCTCTGCTCCCACATGGGCAAGCCCAAGGGCGAATGGAAGCCCGAGCTGAGCCTGAAGGTGGTTGCCGAGCGGATCTCCGAGCTGCTGGGCAAGGAAGTCATCATGGCATCCGACGTGGCCGGTGAGGATTCCAAGGCCAAGGCCGCTGCTCTTCAGAACGGCGACGTGATGCTGCTGGAGAATACCCGCTACATCAAGGGCGAGACCAAAAACGATCCCGAACTGAGCAAGGCTTTGGCTGATCTGGCCGACATCTTCGTCAACGATGCTTTCGGCACCGCTCACCGTGCCCACTCCTCCACCGCCGGCGTGGCTGACTATCTGCCCGCTGTCTGCGGCTACCTGGTCCAGAAGGAAGTTTCCATCATGGGCAAAGCTCTGGCCAACCCCGAGCGTCCCTTCGTTGCCATCCTGGGCGGCGCCAAAGTCGCTGACAAGCTGAACGTCATCAACAACCTGCTGGAAAAGGTTGACACCCTGATCATCGGCGGCGGCATGGCCTACACCTTCGCAGCTGCCAAGGGCTACGCCGTGGGCGATTCCCTGCTGGACGAGAGCAAGATCGACTACTGCAAGGAAATGATGGCCAAGGCAGAAGCCAAGGGTGTGAAGCTGCTGCTGCCTGTTGACTGTGTCGTCGCTTCTTCCTTCCCCAACCCCATTGACGGCCCCATCGATGTGGAAACCGTCTCCATCGAAGCCATCCCCGCCGGCAAGCAGGGTCTGGACATCGGTGAAAAGACTGCTGCCATCTTCGCTGACGCTGTGAAGAATGCAAAGACCGTTGTCTGGAACGGCCCCATGGGCGTGTTCGAGAACCCCACCCTGGCCAAGGGCACCATCGCCATGGCACAGGCTCTGGCTGACAGCGACGCCACTACCATCGTCGGCGGCGGCGACTCCGCAGCAGCCTGCGAGCAGCTGGGCTTTGCTGACCGGATCACCCACATCTCCACCGGCGGCGGCGCTTCCCTGGAATTCCTGGAAGGCCTGGAGCTGCCCGGCATTGCTTGTCTGGAAGACAAGTAAGGGCAAGGCAGTTCCGGGGCCCCGCAAAAGCAAATGGCTTTTGTGGGGAGAGGAAAAATTGCGGAATGGTGAAGTATTGCCCCTTCGGGGTAATACGGATTTCATTACGCATATTCTGACGATCTGCCCGGCATCGCTTAATTCACCATCGTCATCTGACCAAGTGACCACCGGCAGGGGCTGTACCGCAGCCCCTGCCCCCCCAACCCGCCAAAACGGCACATACCAGGGCGCATCATGCGCCTGACCATAGTATTCCCTGTTTTCAAAACCGCAGGACTGTAACTATGTAAATTCACATCGACCCTATGGCTCCGATGTTATGATAAAGGAGAAAAAAGGAAATGAATAGAAAGTATCGCAAGACTGTGATCGCCGGCAACTGGAAGATGAACAAGACCCCTTCCGAGACCAAGGAATTTATGACCCAGCTGAAGGCCATTATGCCCAAGGGCCGCTGGTGTGACGTGGCTCTGTGTGTCCCCGCCGTCTGCATCCCCGCCGCTGTCCGCGCCATGCGCGAGACCCGGGTGGGCATCGGCGCTGAGAACTGCAACGCCAACGCCTCCGGCGCCTACACCGGCGAAATCGCCACCAATATGCTGGTTGACGCCGGCTGCAAGTACGTCATCATCGGCCACTCTGAGCGCCGCGCCATGGGCGAGACCGACGCAGATGTCAATGCAAAGGTTCTGGCTGCCCTGAACGCAGGCCTGATTCCCATCATGTGCTGCGGCGAGAGCCTGGAGCAGCGTCAGAGCGACGTCACCGCTGAACACATCACCATGCAGATCAAGCTGGGTCTGGCCGGTGTGCCCGAAGACAAGATCCGCAAGGTCATCATTGCCTACGAGCCCATCTGGGCCATCGGCACCGGCCTGACCGCCACCCCCGAGCAGGCAGAGGAAGTCTGCGAGATGATCCGCACCGTGGTTCGCAAGCTGTACAGCTCCAAGAACGCCCGTGCCATCTCCATCCTGTACGGCGGCTCCATGAATGAGAAGAACGCCTTTGAGCTGCTGGCTCAGCCCGACATCGATGGCGGCCTCATCGGCGGCGCTTCCCTGGTCCCCGAGAAGTTCGTGAAGATCATCGAAGCAGCCAACCAGCCCACCGTGTAATTGAAGCATCACCCCAGGGCGGCTGCGCAGCAGCCGCCCTTTTTCTATCCCATATCTGCAAACGGAGGTGTTACCATGCAAACACTTTTGCTTTCCGCATCCGACCCTGCCACTGCCCCCACCGCGGCCAATCTGATCCGGACGGGTGAGCTGGTGGCCATTCCCACGGAGACCGTCTACGGACTGGGGGCCAACGGTCTGGACGAAAATGCTGTTGCGAAAATTTTTGAAGCCAAGGGCCGTCCCCAGGACAATCCGCTGATCCTCCACATCGCCGGTGCGGAGCAGATCGATCTGTTCTGCCACCACATTCCCCAGACAGCCTACGACCTGGCGGAAAAATTCTGGCCCGGTCCCCTGACCATGGTGCTGCCTGCCCGGGACTGTGTGCCCAAGCGCACCACAGGCGGCCTTTCCACCGTGGCCGTCCGATGCCCTGACAATGATGTGACCCGGCAAATCATCCGGCTGGCGGGCGTTCCTGTGGCTGCTCCCTCTGCCAATCTTTCCGGCAAGCCCTCCACCACCACCGCTTCCCATGTGCTCCATGACCATGACGGTAACATCGCCGCCATCGTGGATGGGGGCGCCTGCCGGGTGGGTGTGGAATCCACCATCGTAGACCTGACCGAGCAGCGCCCCCGGCTGCTGCGGCCCGGCGGCATCACCCCGGAACAGCTTCTGGAGGTTTTGGGCGATCTGGTGGTGGACAAAGCCGTCACCGCCCAAATTGACAAAGATGAGGTGGTAAAGGCGCCCGGCATGAAGTACCGCCACTATGCCCCGGCAGAACCGGTGGTCATCGTTTCCGGGTCCCGAAATGCGGCCGCCGCCTACATTCATGCCCATTTTGAGCCTGGTGACCGGGTGCTCTGTTTTGAAGAAGAACTGCCCCTGTACGAGGGCTGCAATCCCCTGTCCTATGGTCGGGAAGCCGATGTCAACACCCTGTCCGCCGGTCTGTTCGCGGCCTTGCGGGAATTGGATGACCCTGCCATCCACCAGGTCTATGCCCGGTGTCCCGTTGGCGGCGGAGTGGCCTATGCCGTTCAGAACCGTCTGAAAAAAGCAGCCGCCTTCCACATCGTGGACGCGGAGGAAGAGACATGATCATCGGCATCACCGGCGGCAGCGGGTCCGGAAAAACCACCCTGTTAAACCTGATCCGGGAGAAGGGCGGCCTGATTCTGGATTGTGACCGGATTTATCACGAGCTGCTGCTGTCCGATCGGGAGATGCTGGGCGCCATTGAAGCCAGGTTTCCCGGCGTTCTGGAAAACGGAATTCTGAACCGGAAGAAGCTGGGCGCCATTGTCTTTGGGGATGGCCAGGCTCTGCTGGATCTGAACCGGATCACCCATGGCGCTGTGAAAAAGGAAGTGCTTCGCCGCTTGGATGCCCGGCCGGCGCTGGCTGCCATTGATGCCATCGGCCTGTTTGAAGGAAATCTCGCCGAGCTGTGCGATGTGACGGTTGCCGTCACCGCGCCGGAAGAACAGCGGATTGCCCGGCTGATGGAGCGGGACGGCATCTCCGAAGAATATGCCCGCAGCCGCATTGCAGCCCAGCACAGCGATGACTGGTTCCGGCAGCGATGCCACCGGGTGCTGAATAACGACGGTGATCTGCCTCTGTATCACCGCCAATGTCTTGATTTTTTGAAAGACATTGGTATAATGTAGTGCAGAGCCTTTTAAGGACATCTGTCCTCATTATAAAAACAGAGAGGAGTCCATACATGACCACCGAAGAACTTCGCCAGTCCCTGCTGCTCACTCACCAGAATGGCTACGGCCAGCTGACCAGTCAGCAGCGGGGAGAAATGGAACAATACGCTGCCCGTTACAGCGCTTTTATGAGTACCTGTAAAACCGAGCGGGAGGCCGTCAGCTGGGCCGTGGCCGCCGCTGACGCACGGGGGTTTCGCCCTCTGGTTCCCGGCATGGACCTGAAGCCCGGCGACAAGGTTTACCTGAATAACCGGGGCAAGAGCCTGATTCTGGCTGTCATCGGCAGCGCCCCCATGGAAGATGGTGTCAACATCTGTGGCGCTCACATTGACTGTCCCCGGATGGACCTGAAGCCCAATCCCCTGTACGAAGACGCTGAGATTGCCTACTTCAAAACCCATTACTATGGCGGCATCAAGAAATACCAGTGGGTCTGTGTGCCCCTGGCCATTCATGGCATTGTTTTCCGGAAAGATGGTTCCTCCGTCAACATCGTCATCGGCGAGGACGAAACGGATCCCGTTCTGGTGATCTCCGATCTGCTGATCCATCTGTCTGCCGACCAGCTGCAGAAGCCGCTGGCCAAGGGCATCGAAGCAGAGCAGCTGAACGTGATTCTGGGCAGTGAGCCTCTCACCGGCGAAGGAAGCGATCTGGTGAAGCTGAATATCATGAAGCTGCTGCATGAGCGTTACAACATCACAGAGGCCGATTTCCACAGCGCGGAGCTCTGCATCGTTCCCGCCGGCAAATGCAGGGAAGTGGGTCTGGACCGAAGCCTGCTGGGCGCCTATGGCCACGACGACCGGGTCTGTGCCTATGCCGAGCTGGAAGCCATCCTCTCCCTGGATGCACCTGTCCGCACGGCAGTCTGTGTACTGGCCGACAAGGAAGAGATCGGCAGCGTGGGCATCAGCAGCATGGAGAGCATGGCCTTTGAATACTTCATGGACATTCTCTGCCAGTCTCAGAATTCCAATATGATCTGGTGCTTTACCAATTCCTTCTGCCTGTCCGCCGATGTTTCCATGGCGTTTGACCCCAACTTCCCCGAGGTCAGCGATCCCCGGAATTCCGCCCGGCTGAACCATGGTGTTGGCGTGTGCAAGTATACCGGCACCAAAGGCAAGAGTTTTGCCAGCGATGCTTCCGCGGAAGTCATGAGCCATATCCGCACCATTCTGGACAATGCCGGTGTGCTCTGGCAAATGTCCACCCTGGGCAAGGTGGATCAGGGCGGCGGCGGTACCATTGCCTATGTGATGGCCAACCGGAATATTCCCACTGTGGATGCCGGTGTGCCGGTGCTGAGTATGCACGCTCCTTTTGAATTGGTAACCAAATTGGATTGCTACATGACGTATCTCGCCTGCGCAGCTGTCTTCAATTCCTGATATCTGGCCGGACGGGCGCCCCCCGTCCGGTTTCTTGCCCCTTGACAGATGCGGCATCCTCTGCTATACTGTTTAAAATTTCATAGGACAGTTCGTAACCATCCTGTCGGTAAACAAAACTAGGGAAATGATTTCTGATGGGCGCATTGCGCCCATTTTTTCTTGGGTGCAGGATGGCTCTGCGCCCATTTTTTACTGTGAAAGCGTTGCATTCACAGTAAAATTTATTCAAATGCCAGCGGCTCGCCCCTCGCGGGGCAACCGCCGCTGATGCAAAATAAATACCCATGCGCCAAAGTCTTTCATGATTCGTGGCGAGCCGAAAAGCGCATGGGTATTTAGTATGAAAGGAAATTCCGCTATGAAAAACCATTCTCGCGCAATCACCCAGGCAGCCATCATTGCCGCACTGTACGCCGTGCTGACCCATCTGCAGAACCTGATTCTGCCCGGCTCTGCCACATGGGCCATCCAGATGCGGCTCAGTGAAGCCCTTTGCGTTTTTGCCTTTTTTACGCCGGCTGCCCCTATCGGCCTGGCGGTTGGGTGTCTATTGTTCAATCTGACATTTTCCGCCACGCTGCCCCTGGATTTTCTGGTGGGTCCTGCCGCAACCTGGCTGGCGGCAAAAGTCATGTGGGCAACCCGCAACCGGCTGGTTTTTGGTATCCCCCTTTTGGGCCTTGTGATGCCCGCTGTCACCAATGCCCTGCTGGTGGGATGGGAACTGACTGCTTACATCGGCGGTGCTTTTCCGATCAATGCCCTGTATGTAGCCATCGGTGAAATCGCTGTGCTGATGGTCCTGGGAACCATCCTGTACCTGACCATCAAGCGCCGGGGGCTGGACAGCACACTGTTTGCCGCAAATCATTGATGGTGACTTGTTTTTGAGGGCATACTGTGCTATGATGCAGCACAAAGGAGTGACCAAAGATGATGGAATTTCATCGTTTAACCCCCATGGAGCTGGAGCAGTACAACAAGCTGCTGCTCAGCGGGCCGGAACGGGGCTGCGAATATTCATTTGCCAATGTATACCTCTGGGGCCACCAGAAGGTTGCTTTTGTCCAGGGATGTGTGGCCTTTTTCTCCCACTTCTACGGAAAAAGCGTGTATCCCTACCCCATGGGCAACGGTGACAAAAAAGCGGTCATCGAAGCCATTGTCCAGGATGCCCAGGAGCGCGGCATCCCCTGCCGCATCACCAGCATCACCCCGTCCGACAAAGCGGAACTGGAAGCGATGTTCCCCAACAGATTCCTGTTCTGCACAAACCGGGATAGCTTTGACTATGTCTATGATATCCATGATCTTGCGGACTTGCGTGGCCGGAAGTTCCAGGGCAAGCGCAACCATTTCAACCGGTTTTGCGCGGATCACCCGCATCATCAGGTGGTTCCCCTGTCCGGCGAAATTCTGCCCCAGGTAAAGGAATTTGTGGATGGCTGGTATGCCCACCGCCGGCAGACCGATCCTCATGGTGACTACTGGCTGGAAAACCTGGCCATGGCCCGGGCTTTCAACCATTGGGAAGAAATCGGCATGGAAGGCATCGCTCTGATGGATGCCGGGGAAATTCTTGCCGTCACCCTGGGCTCACCGCTTTCCCACAACACCTTCGACATTCATTTTGAAAAAGCCCGGGAAGATGTGCCTGGCGCGTACAACGCCATCAACTGTCAGTTTGCCCGGCATCTGCGGCTGAAATATCCCCAACTGCAATACCTGAACCGGGAGGATGACATGGGGCTGGAAGGGCTTCGTGCCGCCAAGCTGTCCTATCGTCCTCACCACATGGTGGAAAAATACTGGGCCTACCCACAGGAGGCAATCTATGCGGATTGATCATCCTTCGTCCCATCACCGCAAGCAGCTGCGCAGTCTCTGGCAGCAGGTTTTCGGAGATACGGACGACTTTCTGGACAGCTTCTACCGGACAGCCTGTGCCCCGGACCGGTGCCGCTGCGTGCTGGTGGATGACAAAGTCGCTGCGGCGCTGTATTGGATTGACTGCAGCCTGGACGACCAGAAGCTGGCCTACATTTACGCCGTTGCCACCCACCCGGATTACCGGGGTCAGGGGCTGTGCCGCCGGCTCATGGCAGATGTCCACGATCTGCTGCGCCGCCGCGGCTATGCCGGCGCGGTACTGGTGCCCCAGGACGAGGGTCTGAGAGCCATGTACCGCAACATGGGTTATCAAAATATGGGCGGCCTGGCGGAATTCACCTGCGCTGCCGCAGATCTCCCGGTTGCCCTCCGGCCGGTGGGCCCTGCCGAATTTGCGGCCATCCGCCGCCGTCTGCTGCCGGAGGGTGCTGTTCTGCAGGAAGCGGCAGGTCTGGCCTTCCTGGCAGAGCAGCTGCAGTTCTACGCAGGGGAGGAATTCCTGCTGGCAGGCTACGGAGAACAGGGCGTCTTTCATGGGACAGAACTGCTTGGCAGCAGGGCTGCCGCCCCGGGCATCCTCGCTGCCCTGGGTTGTCAGACAGGTACCTTCCGCACCCCCGGCGATGAACGGCTTTTTGCTATGTTCCATCCTCTGACGGAACATGCAAAACTTCCCGTCTATTTCGGTTTTGCCTTTGATTGAGTCAAAATCCCCGGATTTCCCGGGGATTTTTTCGTTTCTTTCTCCGTCGGCCATTGACATTTGTTTTCCGCAAGAGTATAATCATACCACTTTTGTTTTGGAGGAAAGAGAATGCAAAGAGAACATTTAGGAAGCCGCCTGGGCTTCATTCTGCTGAGTGCCGGCTGTGCCATCGGCATCGGCAATGTTTGGAAATTCCCCTACGTCGCCGGCCAGAACGGCGGTGCCTTTTTCGTGCTGATGTATTTGGCCTGCCTGGTGCTGCTGGGTCTGCCTGTCATGACCATGGAATTCTCCTTGGGCCGGGGTGCCCAGAAGAGCCCTGTCCGGATGTATCAGGAACTGGAACCCCAGGGCTCCAAGTGGCATCTGCATGGATATCTGGCCATGTCCGGCAACATCATCCTGCTGATGTGCTACTGTTCCATCGCCGGCTGGATGCTCCAGTACTTTGTGGATACCGCTGCCGGCAAGTTTGTGGGACTGGATACCGCCGCCGTTGCGGAAATGTTCCCCGCCATGACCCAAAATACCCCGGCCATGGCCCTGTACACCATCTGCACGGTGGCGCTGGCCACCATCGTCTGCTCCTTCAGCCTCCAGGGCGGTCTGGAGCGGGTTACCAAGTGGATGATGCTGGCCTTGCTCAGCATCATGATCATCCTGGCCATCAACAGCTGCCTGCTGCCCGGCGCAGCCGAAGGTCTGAAGTTCTACCTGATGCCCAGCTGGACCCGGTTCACCGAAGCCGGCGTCGGCAATGTCATGGTGGCCGCCATGAACCAGGCGTTCTTCTCTCTGAGTCTGGGCATTGGCTCCATGGCCATCTTCGGCAGCTATCTGAAAAAAGATCGCTCCCTGCTGGGGGAGGCCACCAACGTGGTCTGCCTGGATACCTTTGTGGCCCTGACTGCCGGTTTGATCATCTTCCCCGCCTGCTCCGCCTTTGGTGTGGAGGCAGGCTCCGGTCCCAGTCTGGTGTTCATCACCCTGCCCAACATTTTTAACAATATGTCCCTGGGCCGTCTGTGGGGCAGCCTGTTCTTCGTGTTTATGACCTTTGCTGCCCTGTCCACCGTTTTTGCCGTGTTTGAAAACATCGTGGCCTGCCTGCGGGATCTGACCGGCTGGGCACGAAAGAAGGCCAGCTACATCACCGGCGCTGCCCTGATGGTGCTGTGTATGCCCTGCGTGCTGGGTTTCACCCTCTGGAATCACATCCAGATCCTGGGCCTGAGCATTATGGACTTTGAAGACTTCGTGGTTTCCAACATTTTGCTTCCCGGCGGCTCCCTGATCTTTGCCATCTTCTGTGTCTGCCGCTACGGCTGGGGCTGGAAGAATTTCGTGGCCGAAGCCAACACCGGCAGCGGTCTGAAGGTAGCACCCTGGATGCGGCTGTACATGACCTATGTGGTGCCTGTTATCATCACCTTCATTCTGGTCTACGGTCTGTACAATTTCTTCCGGTAAGTAGGTACACAAATGCCCTGAACGTTTGTCGTTTTCAGGGCATTTTCTTCTGCATTTGTGAAGATACACAGGGCTATGTCCAAAAAACATGGTATAAATTGTAAAGTTGAGGATTGACTGTATCGACAGGAAATGCTATAATTGACCCGTAAAAATGAAAGCACCTTATGACTGACGGATTCGTGGAGCACCACATGGAATAAGGGCTAATATCTTCAGCCGACCGTCTGGGCACACTTTTCCTGTATGTACGGGAATCGTGCGCCCTTTTTTTGCGTTTTAGGAGGAATCATGAAAAAAGTCGGAATCGTCATGGGCAGCGACAGCGATCTGCCCATTCTGCGCAAAACCATGGATACCCTGGCCGCTCTGGACATCCCCTTTGAGTGCCACGTTTATTCCGCCCACCGCACCCCCGAGGAGGCCCGGGACTTCGCTCTGAACGCCCGGAAGAACGGCTTCGGCGTCATGATTGCCGCTGCCGGTATGGCTGCCCATCTGGCTGGTGCCATCGCCGCCAACACCACCCTGCCTGTCATCGGCCTGCCCTGCAAGGGTCCCTGCTTCGATGGTATGGACGCTCTGCTCTCCACCGTCATGATGCCCTCCGGCATCCCTGTGGCCACGGTGGCTGTTAACGGTGGTGTCAATGCCGCTCTGCTGGCCGCTCAGATTCTGGCTGTTTCTGACGACGCTCTGGCCGCCCGTCTGGATGCCAAGCGCGCTTCCGATGCCGCTAAGGTGCTGGAAAAGGACGCTGCATTGCAGGCAGAACTCAATCCGTAAGTTTTCCCATTTTCATACACGCAACCATTCGCCGTACAACCCATTCATTTTAGAAAGAGGTAATTTAAACAATGGAAAATCTGGAACTGCTCTACACCGGTAAGACCAAGAATGTTTACAAGCTCCCCAACGGCAACTGCCTGCTGAAGTTTAAGGACGACTGCACTGGCAAGGATGGCGTCTTTGATCCCGGTGAGAACTCTGTCGGCCTGACCATCGAAGGCGTGGGCGATGTGAACCTGCGCATGAGCATCTACTTCTTCGAAAAGATCAATGCCGCCGGCATCCGCACCCACTATGTTTCCGCCAACCTGGACGACACTACCATGGAGGTACTGCCCGCCAAGGTCTTTGGCAAGGGTCTGGAGGTCATCTGCCGCTACAAGGCTGTGGGCTCCTTCTTCCGCCGCTACTCCGACTACTGCACCGAGGGCCAGGATCTGCCCGCTTATGTTGAAACCACCTTCAAGAATGACGCCAAGGGCGATCCCTTGGTGACCAAGGACGGTCTGGTGGACCTGGGCGTTATGACCGCCGCCCAGTACGATGACCTGAAGGCCCAGACTCAGGCCATTACCAAAATTGTGGCTGACGACCTGAAGGCCAAGGGCCTGGATCTGTACGACATCAAGTTCGAGTTTGGTTACGATCCCGACGGAAATGTCATGCTGATCGACGAGATTGCCTCCGGAAACATGCGTGTTTACAAGGACGGCAAGTACATCGATCCCATGACCCTGAACGGCCTGTTCTTCGCTTAATGTTTAAACAGGGGCGGCAATCCCTGCCGCCCCTGTTTGGTCTGTTTATTGCATTATAGATTCTCAAGGAGGAGATTCCTATGGGCGGTTTCTTCGGGGCAGTAACCCACAAAAACTGCAAATACGATGTTTTCTTTGGCACGGACTATCACTCCCACCTGGGCACCAAGCGGGGTGGTCTGGCCTTTTATTCTGAGGAAAAAGGCTTTCAGCGTCAGATCCATAACCTCGAAAACACCCCATTCCGTACCAAATTTGAAAATGACCTGTCCAAAATGGACGGCACCGCCGGTATCGGCTGCATTTCCGACACCGATCCCCAGCCCCTGCTGGTCCGCAGCCATCTGGGCTTTTTCGCCATTTCCATCGTGGGCCTGATCAGCAATGCGGAAGCCATCATTGATGACACCTTCTCCGGCCCCGGTCACTACTTCATGCCCCTGTCTTCCGGTCAGGTCAATACCGCAGAACTGGTGGCGGCTCTGATCAACCGCTGCAGCACGCTGGTGGACGGCATCAAGTATGCCCAGGAAAAGATCGAGGGTTCCTGCACCATCCTGCTTCTGACCACGGAGGGCATCATCGCCGCCCGGGACAAGATGGGCCGTCTGCCCATTGTCATTGGCAAGAGCGAGAGTGGCCACTGCGTCTCCATGGAGTCCTTTGCCTGCCAGAAGCTGGGCTATCAGCCCTGCTATAACCTGGGTCCCGGCGAGATCGTGAAGGTCACCCCCGACGGCTTCCAGCAGTTGGCTGCTCCCGGCGACAAGATGAAAATCTGCGCTTTCCTGTGGAGCTACTACGGCTACCCCAACTCCAACTACGAAGGCCGCAACGTGGAAGTCATGCGCTGCCGCAACGGTGAGATCATGGCCCGGGACGAGGAACTGCACGGCACCATGCCCGACATTGATTACGTCGCTGGCGTGCCTGACTCCGGTCTGCCCCATGCCATCGGCTACGCCAACCAGTCCCACAAGACCTTTGCCCGTCCCTTCGTCAAGTACACCCCCACCTGGGCCCGGAGTTTCATGCCCTCCAATCAGGAGATGCGCAACGTGGTGGCTGAAATGAAGCAGATCCCCGTGCCGGAACTCATCGAAGGCAAGAAGCTGATGCTGGTGGACGATTCCATCGTGCGGGGCACCCAGCTGCGGGAGACTGTTGATTTCCTGTACAAGAACGGGGCCAAGGAAGTGCACATGCGCTCTGCCTGCCCGCCCATCATGTACAGCTGCAAGTACTTAAACTTTTCCAGCTCCAACTCCCAGATGGAACTGCTGACCCGGAGAACCATCCAGAAACTGGAAGGTGAAATCGGACAGCAGCATGCGGCAGAATACGCCGATGCCAAAACCGAGCGGGGCCAGTGCCTGCTGAACGCCATCTGCTCCGAAATGGGATTCGACTCCCTGGGCTACCAGACCCTGGATGGTTTGCTGGAGGCCATTGGTCTGGACAAAGACAAGGTCTGCACCTACTGCTGGACCGGTGAGGAATAATGGGCCACTGACAATGTACCCTTGGCAATGATTTCCCGTTCTCAGCATTTTTAACATATTCCCCAAAGTAGCAGCACAATTGTCAATCCTCGATTGTCAATTGTCAATTCGACATAAAGGAGCTTAACAATGGATCACAAGAATTCCTTCTCTGCCAGCTATGCAGCCGCCGGTGTGGACATCACCGCCGGTTATCGGGCTGTGGAGCTGATGAAAAAGCACGTCGCCCGGACCCGCAACGAAGGCTGCCTGGATGATGTGGGCGGCTTCGGCGGCTGCTTTGGCCTGCCTATCGCAGGTATGGAGGAGCCTGTTCTGGTTTCCGGCACCGACGGCTGCGGTACCAAGGTCAAACTTGCCATCCTCATGGACAAGCACGATACCATTGGTATTGACGCTGTGGCCATGTGCGTCAACGATATTATCTGTGTTGGCGCGAGACCCCTGTTCTTCCTGGACTACATTGCCTGCGGCAAGAACATCCCCGAGAAGATTGCCTCCATCGTCGGCGGCGTGGCCGAGGGATGTGTCCAGTCCGGCGCTGCCCTCATCGGCGGCGAGACCGCTGAGCATCCCGGCATGATGCCTGTGGAAGATTACGATCTGGCCGGCTTTGCCGTGGGCATCGTGGACAAGAAGAAGATCCTGGACAACTCCAAGATGGCCGTGGGTGACGTGGTCATTGCCCTGCCCTCCACCGGTATCCACTCCAACGGCTTCTCCCTGTGCCGGAAGGTCTTTGACATCGACAACAACAACCCCGCGCTCTACGTTCCCCGGGACGAGCTGGGCGGCAAGACCATCGCCGAGGCCCTGCTGGTTCCCACCAAGATCTACGTCAAGCCCGTTCTGGCCCTGCTGGATCAGGTGAACGTCAAGGGCATCAGCCACATCACCGGCGGCGGCTTCTATGAGAACATTCCCCGTTCCATTCCCGACGGCCTCTGCGCCAAGATCGACAAGTCCGCTGTAAAGGTGCTGCCCATCTTCGACCTCATTGCCAAGTGGGGCAACATCCCTGAGCGGGATATGTACAACACCTACAACATGGGTGTGGGCATGAGCATCGTGGTTCCTGCCGGGGAAGTGGAGCTGTCCCTGAACATCCTGAAGGACAACGGCATTGATGCCTATGTCATCGGCGAAATCATCGAAGGCCAGGAAAAGGTGATTCTGTAATGAAAAAGAGAATTGCGGTTCTGGTTTCCGGCGGCGGCACCAACCTGCAGGCCCTGCTGGACGCGGAAAACGCCGGCAAGATTCCCCACGGCGAAATTGCTCTCGTGATCTCAAATAATCCCAATGCCTATGCTCTGGAACGGGCCAGACTGGCCGGTGTTCCCGGCGCCGTCATCACCAAGAAGGAATGTGGCGGCAATCAGGCCGCTTTTGAGGCCCAGATTCAGGCCGTGCTGGAACGAAACGGCACCGATCTGATCATTCTGGCAGGTTTCATGTGCATCCTGTCGGAAAAGTTCACTTCCAAGTGGCCCAAGCGGATCATCAATGTCCATCCTTCTCTGATTCCCAGCTTCTGCGGCGAAGGCTTCTACGGCCTGCGGGTTCATCAGGCAGCCCTGGATTATGGCGTAAAAGTCACCGGCGCCACCGTGCACTACGTCAACGAGATCCCCGACGGCGGTGAAATCATCGCCCAGAAGGCGGTTTATATTGAAGAAGGCGACACCCCCGAGACCTTGCAGCGCCGGGTCATGGAGCAGGCCGAATGGATCCTGCTGCCGGAAGCTGCCGAAAAGGTCTGCGCCGCCCTGTAATTATTATTTCATGAAAGTTTTGGAGGATCATCCAATGAATGTTTATGAGATTAAGTCCATGGCTGAGCGCCTGGACGGCAATACCTATCCTGGCCGCGGCATCGTGCTGGGCATCACCCCCGACGGCAAGAAGGCTGTCGCCGCTTACTTCATCATGGGCCGCTCCGTCAACTCCCGGAACCGGGTGTTCTGCCTGGAGCCTGACGGCATCCGCACCGAGGCCCACGATCCTTCCCTGATGAAGGATCCCCACCTGATCATCTACCATCCCGTTCGGGAAATCGGCCGCGGCCTCATCGTCACCAACGGCGATCAGACCGACACCATCTGGGAATACCTGGCCCGGGGAGAAAGCTGGGAAGCTGCCCTGCGGACACGTCAGTTTGAGGACGACGGTCCCAACTGGACCCCCAGAATTTCCGGTCTGCAGGCCCTGGACGGCTCCTATAAGATGTCCATCCTGAAGGCCGCCGATCCCGAGGGTAACGCCTGCGCCAGATTCTTCTGGGAATACCCTGCCACTGCCGGTCTGGGCCATTTCCTGCACACCTACGTCTGTGACGGCAATCCTGTGATCCCCACCTTCCAGGGCGAACCCGAGCGGGTCAGCATCCCGGCTGACATTGACGCCTTCACCCAGGAGCTGTGGACCAACCTGGACGAAAACAACAAGATTTCCCTGTTTGTCCGCTACACGGATATCGCCACCGGCGAGTTCGAGCAGCGCATGATCAACAAGCATCAATAATATCGATGCCGCATCCACTGCTGGGGAGGTCCTGACTCTCCCCACAGTCATCACCGAAAGAAAAGATGGAGGTAGATTCCCATGAATGAATTTGAACTGAAATATGGCTGCAACCCCAACCAGAAGCCTGCCAAGATCTATATGCACGATGGCAGCGACCTGCCCATTACCATCCTGAACGGCCGCCCCGGCTACATCAACTTCCTGGATGCCTTCAACTCCTGGCAGCTGGTGAAGGAGCTGAAGGAAGCAACCGGCATGGTCTGTGCCACCTCCTTCAAGCACGTTTCTCCCACCTCCGCCGCCGTGGGCAAGCCCCTGAGCGAGGACCTGAAGAAGGCCTGCTTCGTGGACGACATTGAAGGTCTCAACGACAATCCCCTGGCCTGCGCTTATGCCCGTGCCCGGGGCACTGACCGGATGTGCTCCTTCGGTGACTGGGTAGCCCTGTCTGACGTTTGCGACGCCATGACCGCCAAGCTGATTGCCAAGGAAGTCTCCGACGGCATCATCGCCCCCGGCTACACCGAGGAGGCTCTGGCAATCCTGAAAACCAAGCGCAAGGGCGGCTACAATGTGGTTGCCATCGACCCCAATTTCGTTCCCGCTGAGCAGGAGACCAAGCAGGTCTTCGGCATCACCTTCGAGCAGGGCCGCAACAACTTTAAGATCGGCCCCCATCTGCTGGAGAACATCGTCACCGAGAACAAGGAACTGCCCGAGGATGCCAAGATTGATCTGATCGTGGCTCTGATCACCCTGAAGTATACCCAGAGTAACTCCGTCTGCTTCGCTTACGACGGCCAGGCCATTGGTGTGGGCGCCGGTCAGCAGTCCAGAATCCACTGCACCCGTCTGGCAGGTGGCAAGGCTGACACCTGGTTCCTGCGCCAGCACCCCAAGACCCTGAACCTGCCCTTCCGCGCCGACCTGGGCCGCCCCAACCGGGACAACGTCATTGACGGTTACATCAACGGCAACGAGGAAGATGTCTGCGCCGACGGCATCTGGCAGAACTACTTTACCGAACAGCCTGAGCGGCTGACGGAAGAGGACAAGAAGGCATGGCTGTCCAGCCGCCAGAATGTGGCTTTGGGCTCCGACGCATTCTTCCCCTTCTCCGACAACATCAAGCGGGCTTACGCTTCCGGCGTTAAGTACATTGCCGAGCCCGGTGGCTCCATCCGTGACGATCTGGTCATCGAGGAGTGCAACAAGGACGGCATCGTGATGGCCTTCACCGGCATGCGGCTGTTCCATCACTAAAAAAAACCTCAGGGGACAGCCCAACGGGCTGCCCCCTGTCGGTGCGTTTTGGTACAGATTTTCAATCCATATATCAACCGCACCATTCGTATCAGAAATCCCAAAAATCCACTTTTTAGGAGCAGAATATGAAGCTTTTAGTTGTTGGCGGCGGTGGCCGGGAGCACACCATCATCCGCTATCTGAAAAAGAATCCCACCGTAGAAACCATCTTCGCCTGCCCCGGCAACGGCGGCATGGCAGAGGAAGCCGTCTGCACCGGCATCGGCGCCACGGATATTGAAAAGATTGTGGCCTTTGCCGTGGAAAATGCCATCGATTACGCCGTTGTGGCCCCGGACGATCCCCTGGTTCTGGGCTGTGTGGACGCCCTGAACGAAAAGGGCATCCCCTGCTTTGGCCCCAAGGCAAACGCCGCCATCATCGAGGGCAGCAAGGTTTTCTCCAAGAACCTCATGAAAAAGTATGGCATCCCCACCGCCGAATACGAGGTGTTTGAGGACATGGATGCCGCCCTGCGCTATCTGGACACCGCGCCTGTCCCCACTGTGGTCAAGGCTGACGGTCTGGCCCTGGGTAAGGGCGTGATCATCGCCCAGACCCGGGACGAGGCCAAGGCCGCTGTCCGGGATATGATGGAAGGCGGCATCTTCGGCGCTTCCGGCAGCCGTGTGGTTATTGAAGAGTTCCTCACCGGCCCTGAAGTTTCCGTGCTGGCCTTCACGGACGGCAAGGTGGTCAAGCCCATGGTCTCCTCCATGGACCACAAGCGGGCCGGTGACAATGATACCGGTTTGAACACCGGCGGCATGGGCACCATCGCCCCCAACCCCTACTACACCCCGGCCATTGCTGATGAGTGCATGGAAACCATTTTCCTGCCCACCATCCATGCCATGAACGCAGAAGGTCGCACCTTCCAGGGCTGCCTGTACTTTGGCCTCATGCTGACCCCCAAGGGTCCCAAGGTCATTGAGTACAACTGCCGTTTCGGTGATCCCGAGACCCAGGTTGTCCTGCCCCTGATGGAAAGCGACCTGCTGACTGTCATGCGTGCCTGCACCGATGGCACCCTGGCTGACACCGAAGTGAAATTTGTTGACAAGCATGCCTGCTGCGTCATTCTGGCGTCCTCCGGCTATCCCCAGTCCTACAAGAAGGGCTTTGAGATCACCATGACCGCCGAAGCCAAGGCCGCCACCTTCGTGGCCGGCGGCGCTCTGAAAGACGGCAAACTGGTGACCTCCGGCGGCCGTGTCACCGGCACCACCGCCATTGCGGACTCTCTGGAAGCGGCCATTCAGGAAGCATACCGTCTGTCCGACGGGGTGAAGTTCGAGGGCGCTTACCGCCGGTCCGACATCGGCCAGCGGGCACTGCAGGCACTGAAGTAATCAAAATAGACTAGGAGGAAAAGTACCCCATGGTTTATCGCGTATATGTTGAAAAGAAAGCCGGCCAGACTCACGAAGCGGACAGCCTGCTGAAGGAGATCCGGGACTTCCTGCAGATTGAAGGGCTGACCGCTGTCCGTGTTCTGAACCGTTATGACGCCGAAAACATTGAGCAGTCCCTGTTCTCTTACGCCGTCAACACCGTATTCTCCGAGCCCCAGGTGGACAACGTCAGCTACGATGTCCCCACCGGTGACACTGTGTTTGCCGTGGAGCCCCTGCCCGGTCAGTACGATCAGCGGGCCGACTCCGCTGCCCAGTGCATCCAGATCATTTCTCAGGGCAATCGTCCCACCATCCGCACCGCCAAGGTTTACGTCCTGTCCGGCGCTCTGACCGACGAGCAGATCGCCGCCATCAAGAAGCACGTCATCAACGCCGTGGAAAGCCGGAAGGCAACCCTTGCCATGCCTGAGACCTTGGCCGTGGAGTACGCCACCCCCGAAACCGTTGCTACGGTGGAAGGCTTCGTTGGCATGGATGAGCGGGCTCTGGCCGAGCTGCTGGACACCCTGGGCCTGGCCATGGATCTGGACGACCTGAAATACTTACAGGGCTACTTCCGTGACGAAGAGCACCGGGACCCCACCATCACCGAAATTCGGGTGGTGGATACCTACTGGTCCGACCACTGCCGTCACACCACCTTCTCCACCCATCTGGACACCATCCAGATTGAAGATGCCGCTGTGAAGGCTGCTTACGACGCTTATCTGGCTGCCCGTGTGGAAGTCTACGGCGAAGAGAAGGCTGCCAAGCGTCCTCAGACCCTGATGGACATCGCCACCATCGGCACCAAGACCCTGAAGAAGCGGGGTCTGCTGCCGGAGCTGGACGAGAGTGAAGAAATCAACGCCTGCTCCATCCATGTGCCCACCACCGTCAACGGAGAAGAGCAGGATTGGCTGCTGATGTTCAAGAACGAGACCCACAACCATCCCACCGAAATTGAACCCTTCGGCGGCGCTGCCACCTGTATCGGCGGCTGCATCCGTGATCCCCTGTCCGGCCGTGCTTACGTCCACCAGGCCATGCGTGTCACCGGTGCCGGCGACCCCCGGAAGTCCCTCAGCGAGACCCTGCCCGGCAAGCTGCCCCAGCGCAAGCTCTGCCAGACTGCCGCTGCCGGTTACTCCTCCTACGGCAACCAGATCGGCCTGGCCACCGGCCATGTTGCCGAACTGTACCACGAGGGCTACATCGCCAAGCGTCTGGAATGTGGCGCTGTGGTGGCTGCTGCCCCCGCCACCAATGTCCGCCGGGAGCGTCCCGAAGCAGGCGACGTGATCATTCTGCTGGGCGGCCGCACCGGCCGTGACGGCATCGGCGGTGCCACCGGCTCCTCCAAGAGCCACAACCTGAAGTCCCTGACCACCATGGCTTCCGAAGTCCAGAAGGGCAATGCCCCGGAGGAGCGGAAGATTCAGCGTCTGTTCCGGAATCCGGAAGTAACCCGTCTCATCAAGCGCTGCAACGACTTTGGCGCCGGCGGCGTCTCCGTTGCCATCGGCGAGCTGGCCGACGGTCTGCGGATCGATCTGGACGCCGTCCGCAAGAAGTACGACGGTCTGGATGGCACCGAGCTGGCCATCTCCGAGTCCCAGGAGCGTATGGCCGTGGTCGTAGAAGCCAAGGACGTGGACGCCTTCATTGCTGCCGCTGAAAAGGAAAATCTGGAAGCCTACCGTGTGGCTGTGGTCACCGAAGAGGCCCGGATGGTCATGAGCTGGAAGGGCCGCGAAATCGCCAACCTGAGCCGTGACTTCCTGAATACCAACGGCGCTGTGAAGCATACTGCCGTTTCCGTGGCCGAGAGAACCGCCCCTCTGGCCCCTGTCACCGGCGGCAGTCTCAAGGACATTGCCTCCAACCTGAAGTTCGCCTCTCAGAGAGGCCTCGTGGAGCGGTTCGACGCCTCCATCGGCGCCGGTTCCGTGCTGATGCCCTTCGGCGGCAAGCACCAGGCCACCCCCACCCAGGCCATGGCCGCCAAGATGCCCGTGCTCCCCGGTGAAGTCACCGATCAGGCCAGTGTCATGGCCTGGGGCTGTGATCCCGACCTGCTGTCCGCCGATCCCTACACCGGTGCCAAGGCCAGCATCGTCTCCTCCATGGCCAAGATCGTGGCTGCCGGCGCGGACTACAAGAAGGCTTACCTGACATTGCAGGAGTTCTTCGAAAAGCTGAAGAATGAGCCTGTCCGCTGGGGCAAGCCCTTCCAGGCACTGCTGGGTGCATTGGAGGCCCAGCTGGGTCTGAACGCCGCTGCCATCGGCGGCAAGGACTCCATGTCCGGCACCTTCCTGGACAAGGACGTTCCTCCCACCCTGATTTCCTTCGCCATCGCCCCCGTGAAGGCCGAAGAGGTCATTTCCAACGAATTCAAGGATTCCAACCATCCTGTTTACCTGTTCGGCACCACCGATCTTTCTGACTTTGAGGGCATGAAGGCTGCCTGGGAGCAGTTCCATGACCTGTGCCAGAAGGGTCTGGTGAAAGCTGCCTGGGCTGTGGACGGCGGCGGCATCGCCGAAGCTGTCATGAAGATGTCCTTCGGCAACGCCATCGGCTTCAAGTCTAATCCCGAGGCCGTATTGCAGTATGGTCCTGCCTATGGCCAGATCATTGCCGAGCTGAGGGAAGAAGTCACCTGTGGCCAGCTCATTGGCTGGACCACTGCCGACGAGACCGTCACCTACGGCAGCGAATCCGTTTCCATTGCGGAACTGCACGCCCTGAACACCGCCGTTCTGGAAAAGGTGTATCCCACCAAGACCGTGGAAACCCAGGAAGAAATTCCCGCCTTCTCCACCACCGGCACCGTCAATCTGGCACCCGCTGTGAAAGTGGCCAAGCCCAAGGTTCTGATTCCTGTCTTCCCCGGCACCAACTGCGAATTTGACTCCTCTCGGGCTGTCATGGCCGCTGGCGGCGAGGCTGACATCGTGGTCATCCGGAACCTGACCGCCGACGACGTGGCCCGCAGTGTGGAAACCGTGGCCCAGAAGATTGCTGACAGCCAGATGATCTTCATCCCCGGCGGCTTCTCCGGTGGCGACGAGCCCGATGGCTCCGCCAAGTTCATCACCGCTTTCTTCCGGAATCCTGCTATCAAGGAGCAGGTTACCGCTTTGCTGGAGAACCGGGATGGCCTGATGTGCGGTATCTGCAACGGCTTCCAGGCCCTCGTCAAGCTGGGTCTGGTGCCCTACGGCAAGATCATCGACACGGACGCAAACTGCCCCACCCTGACCTACAACACCATCGCCCGGCACCAGAGCCGCATTGTCCGGACCCGGATCGCCTCCACCAAGTCCCCCTGGCTCAGCCAGATGCATGTGGGTGACATCGTCAATGTGCCCATCTCCCACGGCGAAGGAAAGTTCCTGGCACCCGACGCGCTGATTCAGGAGCTGGCCGCCAATGGTCAGATTGCCACCCAGTATGTGGATCTGGACGGCAAGCCCACCATGGACGCCGCTTTCAACCCCAACGGCTCCCTGTATGCCATTGAAGGCATCACCTCTCCCGATGGCCGTGTCATCGGCAAGATGGGCCACAGTGAGCGTATTGGTCAGGGACTGTACAAGAACGTCCCCGGTGAGTACGACATTCAGATGTTCAAGGCCGCTGTGAAGTACTTCAAGTAATTTCCCGCAACATAAAAAGCCAAGGTGCTTTCGCACCTTGGCTTTTAAGCTTGTCGAAAAAACCCTTCGGGCTTTTTTGACTTATGAAACCACCCTGTTATGCTTCCACCAGGCAGAAACCTCTGGGTGACAGGGTCAGCCAGTCCGGGGCCACAATCTGCAGGTTGTAGCCAAAGGCCACCTTTCCGGCGGGAATGTCCCAAGGGTCACCGCTCCGGTTGACATAAATCTTCACCGTTTTACTCTGATAGGTTCTGCTGAAGCTCAGGTGCTTGTCCTCCGCCTCCGCGAACCGGATGTCTCCCAGCCGCAGGGCCTCATGCTCTGCACGCAGCCTACCCAGCCGCATGAAATGATTCTGCATCTCCCTGTCCTCCCGGCCCCATGGATAGGTCCGGCGATTAAAGGGGTCCTTGTACCCCTCCATCAGCGCCTCGTCTCCGTAATAAATGCTGGGGCTGCCGGGCAGGGTATATTGCAGGAAGGATGCCATCATGAGCCGCTCCCGGGCCACTTCCATGTTGTTCCGGGACAGATGACGCTTTGCCTTCTCCTCCCGGCTGCCGTCAAAATCATCCACCAGCGCCGTCAGGATCCGGGGCGTATCATGGGTGCCCAGCAGATTCATATTGCAGGCCACCACTTCTGCCGGGTAGTTCTCCACAATGGACATGACCGTTTCCTTCAGGCCGCGGCCGCTGTCCCTTCCTCGCATAAAGTCCAAAATGGCGGTGCGGAAGGGATAGTTCATGACACTGTCCAGCTCCGCCCCAGTAAAATAGGTCCGGCGCCGGTTGTAGGCCTTCTTATTGGAGGCATCTTCCCAGACTTCGCCCAACACCAGTGCATCGGGGTTGATGGCCTTAACCCGGTCATAGAGCAGCTTCAGGAATTCATCCGGCAGTTCGTCGGCCACATCCAGCCGGAAACCGTCGCATCCCTGCTTCATCCAATGGGCCACCACACTGTCCTCGCCGGTGATGATATACTCGATAAAGGACGGATCCATTTTGTTCACAGTGGGCAGGGTATTAAAATCCCACCAGGAATGGTAATTGTAGGGCCACTCATAGAAGGTATACCAGCTATAATAAGGAGACTCCCTCCCCTGAAAGGCACCCTTGCTGTCAAAGGTGTTTTCCCGGTTAAAATACCGGCTGTTGGACCCGGTGTGAGAATAGACGCCATCCAGAATGACTCTGATTCCCAGTTTGTGGGCCTCGCTGCAAAGTGTCCGGAAGTCCTCCAGTGTGCCCAGCATGGGGTCCGGCACCTTGTAGTCACCGGTGTCGTATCGGTGGCTGGAAAATGCCTTTCCGATGGGATTCAGGTAGAGAATCGTCGTGCCCAGAGAGGCAAGATAGGGCAGTTTTTCCGTAATGCCCCGGAAATTGCCGCCATAAAAATCATTGTTCAGGACAGTTCCATCCGGGGTGGGCCGCCACTCCACTTCCTCGTCCCACCGATTGTGAACGGTGTAGGGTTCCAGCTTGCCCGTCAGGTCGCAATCTCCGGATTTGCAGAACCGGTCCGGGAACACCTGGTAGATAATGGCGCCTTTGGCCCAGTCCGGGGTGTGGAATGTGGCCGGGACGCAGCTGAGCTGCCACAGATCTCCGGCTTCCATGTTGGTGTCATCTCCCTGGCGGAACAGACGGAAGCTGTTGCCCGGGGTATGAACCCAAAAATAGTAAAAATACAGGGCCGGAACCGTCAGCGCAAAGCTGCCCTCAAAAATGTCATAAGCTCCCCGGGTTTCCCGTCGGGTCATCTTCACCGACCGGGCCCAGGACTGGTCTTCATAAAGCAGCTCACAGGTCAAATAATCCGCCCGTACCGACACCGGCACATGAACGCGCATGGTGCAGGTTTCCTGAGGCACCAGCGTACCGAAGGGGGTTTTAAATTGGGATTCACGGCTGTTATAGAGGATTCGCATGGGATTCTCCTTTGGCTCGAATTCGATATCGAAATAATTATATACCAAATTTCTCCAAAAGAAAAGAAAAAAATACGCCGCAGTTCTTCAAAATCTGCGGCGTATTGATACAATGAATTAATAGTTCTTGGCGTTGATCTCGAAGTAAGCCTTGGGGTGATTGCAGGTGGGGCAGACTTCAGGTGCTGCAGTGCCAACCACAATGTGGCCGCAGTTGCGACATTCCCAAACCTTGACTTCGCTCTTTTCAAAAACGGTCATGGTTTCCACGTTCTGCAGCAGTGCACGATAACGCTCCTCATGATGCTTTTCAATGGCAGCCACCAGACGGAACTTGGCGGCCAGCTCATGGAAGCCTTCTGCCTCAGCCGTCTCAGCGAAGCCGGCATACATATCGGTCCATTCGTAGTTCTCACCTTCTGCGGCGTGCAGCAGGTTCTCAGCCGTATTGCCAATGCCGCCCAGCTCCTTGAACCACATCTTGGCATGTTCCTTTTCATTGTCAGCTGTCTTCAGGAACAGGGCAGAAATCTGCTCGTAGCCTTCCTTCTTGGCCTTGGATGCAAAGTAGGTATACTTATTTCTGGCCATGGATTCGCCTGCGAAAGCGGCTTCCAGGTTCTTCTCTGTCTGCGTACCCGCGTACTTGTTTGCCATAAAAAAACCTCCTGTTATTTCCGGTTGGTCCCGGTTATTATGTTCAGTTTATCAGGGAATTATTGGTTCGTCAAGGGAAAATTTACGGTTGAAAAAGTCCGGAGAATCCCAATGGATCCTCCGGAACTGCTTATCTGGTACCCTTATCGTAGGGGATGCCCTCTGCCTTGGGCGCACGGGACTTCTTGGAAGTGAAGGCCAGCACCACCAGGGAGATGAGATAGGGCAGCATATTGTAGACCACGCTGGGAATATTCAGCGCCATCATAAAATCGAAGCCGGAATACACATTGCCCAGTGCCCGGAAGAAGCCAAACAGCAGCGCCGCCAGAGCAATCTTCAGGGGGTGCCATGCACCAAAGATCATAACAGCCAGCGCCAGGAAGCCAAAGCCTGCCACACCGTTTTCGAATTTCCAGACGCTGACACCGGCAGTGATATAGACGATGCCGCCCAGACCGCCTAGCAGGCCGGAAATCAGGACACCGGCATAGCGCATCTTATAGACATTGATGCCCACAGAGTCCGCTGCATGAGGATGCTCACCGCAGGCACGCAGCCGCAGACCAAACCGTGTCTTATACAGCACCACAAAGGAAATTACCAGGCAGATGGCTGCCACCAGCATAAACCAGTTGAACTCAAAGCTGCCCATGCGAACGATGAACAGGTCCTTGCTGTGGGTGTAGGCAATATCGGAGGACACGTCGTTGCCGCCGGAGGCTGCGGCGTTCATGGCCTTGACCGCTACGGTGGCGCCGGCAGTGGCCAGCATATTCATGGCGGTACCGGTGATGGTCTGGTCTGCCTTGAAGTTAATGGCAGCAACCGCCAGCAGGAGGGAGAACACCAAGCCAAACAGCGCGCTGGCCAGAATGGTCAGGATCACCATGGCAGGCGCGCCGGCGGAAACCGGCAGGAATTTCATAACCAAAGCACCGCCCAGGGCGCCAATGACCATAATGCCTTCCAGACCGATGTTGATGACACCGGAACGTTCTGCAAAGCAGCCGCCCAGGGCAACCAGCATCAGAACGGATGCGAAGATCAGGGTGTATTGCAGAAGCAGTGTCATTTCTCTTCGCCTCCTTCCTTATTCTGAGCCGCTTTTTCTGCGGCAGCTTTCTTTTCGTCACGCTTGCGGATCTGGGCCTGAAGGAAAAACTTGAAGAAGGCCACAAAGGCGCACAGGTAAATAATCAGGCTGGAAATCAGGCTGGAAATCTGGGAGCAATAGACCTGCAAATCCACATTACCGCCGCCGGTGGTAATGTACTGGATGAAGAACGCGGACAGGATGGAACCCAGGGGGCTCAGACCGCCCAGGAAGGCAACGGCAATGCCGTTGAAGCCCATGGCGGGGACGGAAGAAATGGTGGTTTCCCAGTCCTCAATGCCGGTCAGGAACAGCAGGCCTGCACCCATACCGGCCAGCGCGCCGGCGATCATCATGGTCATGATGATGTTGCGGTTTTCTTTCATGCCGGCGTATTTGGCCGCATTGTAGTTATTGCCGGTGGCCTTCAGCTCATAGCCGAATTTGGTCTTGTTCAGAACCACCCAAACCAGGACGGCCATCACGATGGACAGGGGAATAGCAATGGTAACGCTCTTTTCATTGTTGAAGAAAGCGCCCATGCCCAGACTGGGCAGCAGGGCAGAGGGGTTCACACCCTGCAGCGCCATGGTATAGGGGCTGCTGGGGCTCTTGACGGTGCCCAGAATCAAATTGGTCATATACAGGGTAATCCAGTTCAGCATGATACCGGAAATGACGATGTTCACATTGCACTGGGTTTTCAGCACGCCGGAGATGGCGCCCAGCAGAGCAGCCGCAACCATGCCGATCAGCAGGCAGGGCAGCCAGGGCAGCTTCCATGCAATGGCCGCATACAAACAGCCGCAGGCACCGGCCACATACTGGCCAGCCACGCCGATGTTGAACATGCCGACCTTATAGGCAAACAGCACAGACAGGGCGCACATCAGCAGAGGCACTGTACGGACCAGGGTCTGGCCAAAATACTTCAGCATCAGCTTGCCGGGATACCGGAAAAAGCTCTTCAGCACGGCGATGATGGCTTCCGAAGCGCCGCTGGGTTCAATAATCAGCAGCGCAATATAGCCAACCAGGATACCGCCCAGGATACAGACCAGCGAGGACAGCAGGGTCTGGAATCCATCGGAACGGATCAGGGAAGTCTTTTCTTTTTTCACTGCTTATCCCTCCTTCTTGGCGCCTGCCATGTACAGGCCCAGCTCTTCCACCGTGGTCTTCTTGGGATCCAGCTCACCCACGATCTCCCCTTCATACATGACGAGGATCCGATCGGACACGGACATGACCTCATCCAGTTCCAGGGAGACCAGCAGCACCGCCTTGCCGGCATCCCGCTGGGCCACAATTTCACGGTGAACAGTTTCAATGGCGCCCACGTCCAGACCGCGGGTGGGCTGAACGGCAATGAGCAGCTTGGGATCCTTGTCGATCTCACGGGCAACAATGGCCTTCTGCTGGTTGCCGCCGGACATGGCTCTGGCAATGGTGATGGGGCCCTGGCCGCTGCGGATATCATACTGTTCAATGAGCCGCTCCGCATAGGCGCGGATGTTCTTCCGGCGCAGGAAGCCGGACTTTGTGGTGAATTCCGGCTCGAAATACCGCTGCAGGATCATATTGTCCTCCAGGGTATAGTCCAGCACCAGACCATGCTTGTGACGGTCCTCGGGGATATGGCTCATGCCCATCAGGGAACGCTTGCGAATGGGGGCGTGGGTAATGTCGCTGCCCATGAGCTTCACGGAGCCGGCTGTGGGATTTTCCAGACCGGAAATACCAAATACCAGTTCACTCTGACCATTGCCATCAATACCGGCAATACAGACAATCTCACCGGCACGAACCTGGAAGGAAACATCATTGACCGCATTCTTCTTGCTGGTCTTGGAGGCCACGCACAGGTTTTCCACCTCCAGCACCACATCGGTGGGATTGGCAGGCGCCTTCTGAACCGCAAATTCCACATCGCGGCCCACCATCATCCGGGACAGCTCGGCTTTTGTGCAGTTGGCAACGTCCACCGTGCCCATATATTTGCCCTTGCGCAACACAGAGCAGCGGTCTGCAACCGCCTTGATTTCGTTCAGTTTATGTGTAATAAAGAGGATGGATTTTCCCTCTGCTGCCAGATTCTTCATAATCTGCAGCAGTTCTTCAATTTCCTGGGGCGTCAGCACTGCGGTGGGCTCGTCGAAAATCAGGATTTCATTGTCCCGGTACAGCATCTTCAGGATCTCGGTACGCTGCTGCATACCCACAGAAATGTCCTCAATGAGGGCATCGGGGTTGACGCTGAGGCCATATTTTTCGGACAGCGCCATGACCTTGGCCCGGGCCTTGTCCCTCTGCAGGATGCCGTTTTTGGTGTCCTCCACACCCAGAATGATGTTATCCAGGACGGAGAAACATTCCACCAGCTTGAAGTGCTGGTGCACCATGCCAATGCCCAGCGCATTGGCATCGTTGGGGTTGTTGATTTTCACAACCTCACCGTTTTTCTTGATGACACCCTCTTCCGCCTGATACAGGCCGAACAAAACGCTCATCAGGGTAGACTTGCCGGCGCCGTTTTCGCCCAGCAGTGCATGGATTTCGCCGCGTTTGAGCTGCAGCGTAACATTATCGTTTGCAATGATGCCGGGGAACTTCTTGGTGATGTTCACCATTTCGATTGCATAAGGGACGTTATTCAATCCAATTACCTCCTTTTTTCGTAACTACGTTTTCATTATACATGATGTGTGTGCTAATTTCAAATACAATCCTGAAATAAAAACGTTTTTTTGAACGATTTCCACAAAAAAGGACGGGCCGAAGCCCGTCCTTTGAATTGCAGAGAAGTCAGATTACTTCAGGTTGCCCAGCCATTCCACGTTGGTGTTGGTGACAGCGGGTTCTGCGGAGATGTCGTTGGAAACCGTGATGGCACCCTCGAACATACCCTTGACCATGGCAGCGTAGTCAGCCTCGGTGAAGGCATCGCCAAACTGAGTGGTGGGAGCCAGCTGAACGTAGTTGGCCGTGGGCTCCTCGGAAACCAGGCCCAGGGAAACGATCTTGCCAGCGTAGTCAGCCCACTTGCCATTAATGACAACATCCGTCAGAGTGTCGATGGTGGTGGGAGCCAGACCCTTCATAGCGGAGGTGATGGTCATGCCCTCACCGTACATGCCGTCAATGATGGGAGACTGGTCGGTGTCAACACCGATGACCTTGGCGCCAACTTTCTTGGCAGCCTCAGCAGCGGAGGTGTAGATGCCGCCGCCGCAGGCGAAGACGATCTCGGTTCCGTCAGCATACCAAGTGTCCATCACAGCAGTGATATCGGCATCGCCGAAGAACTGGTTGCCGTAAGCGTACTTCATGTCCACGGTGATACCCAGCTCCTTGGCAGCGGCGTCAACGCCCTGCACATAGCCGTAGCCGAAACGCATAACAGCGGGAACAGCCATGCCGCCCAGGAAGCCCAGCTTGGTGTAGCCCAGCTTCACAGCGGCGTAACCGGCCATGTAGCCGGACAGCTCTTCCTGATAGATGGCGCAGTAGACATTGTCCATGTAGACGTAATCAGTCAGGTTCCAGTTGTCGGGGTTGTAGTCATAGGTCTCGCCCTTCAGAGCCACAGCGGTCTCCAGCAGGTCGCCGGCAGACACGTCCAGAGCGATGAACTTGATCTCGGGGTAGTTGCCGGAAATCTCAGCAACAGTGCCGCCGAATGCGTAGCCGGGCATCACGATGACGTTGTAGCCCTCGGCGATGGCCAGTTCCACGGAAGCCACACGACCAGCGGTATCGTTGGTGGTGGGCTTGTAGTACTTGGTCTCAACAGCGTTGTCCTGGCCGAACTTCACAACGGCTTCCCAGGTGGTCTGGTTGAAGGACTGGTCGGTGATATCACCGTAGTCGGTAACCATGGCAACCTTGTACTCGGATGCAGCAGGAGCCTCAGCGGCAGGTGCATTAGAAGCGCCGCAGGCAGCCAGAGACAAAGCCATTGCTACAACCAGCAACAGAGCAAGAATCTTCTTCATAGTTTTCATTCCTCCATATTTTTTCTTGGAAGGTGTTTTCACACCAAATTTATTTTCGCATACTCGAAGCGAAAAATCAACAGATTACGCAAAGATTTGTCATTTATCACAAGGTTTTTCCCAAAACAAGTTTCATTTTCCGTTAAGGAGCCATGTGTTTGGCGGCGCTGAAGCTGAAAGGAAGAATCTCAGCCAGTGTCCGTGCCTCGTAAGCATCTCCCGCATCCACCATGTAAATGATAAAATCATCATCGCAAAATTCCCGCATGACCTGGCGGCAAACACCACAGGGCGGGAACACCCCGGTAATGATGCCATCCTTTCCGCCGCAGACCGCAATGGACACAAAATCCCGGTGGCCGTCATAGACAGCCTTGAAAAAAGCCGTGCGTTCGGCGCAGTTGGTGGGCCCGTAGGCCGCGTTTTCAATATTGCAGCCCTGGTACACCGTACCGTCCGCGCACAGCAGGGCGGCGCCCACCTTGTAGCCGGAATAGGGGACATAGGCGTGCTGCATTGCTTCCTTGGCCAGCGCGATCAGTTTCTCAGGGGTCATCACAGAATCTCCTTTGCAAAGCTTTGTCCGGTGGTCTCGTAGTCCACACCCAGCAGTTCCGTCACTGTGGCCGCGATGTCCGCGAAGCTCTTCCGGGTCCCCAGATTGACAGGCTTCACAGCCTTACCCAGAATCAGCAGGGGTACATATTCCCGGGTGTGGTCGGTGGTGGCGGTATAGGCAGGGTCGCAGCCATGGTCAGCGGTAATCATCACCAGGTCATCTTCCTTCAGTCCCTTCAGGAACCCGCCCAGCCAGTTGTCGAATTCCGTCAGGGCACCCGCATAGCCGTCGATGTCCCGGCGGTGGCCGAACTGCATATCAAAATCCACCAGATTCACAAAGCACAGGCCACGGAAATCCCGGGCGGCATAATGCGCGGCATGCTCCATGCCATTGGCATTGCTTTTGTTATACACATATTCCGTATCGCCAAGCCCAGCAAAGATGTCATGGATCTTGCCCACGGCAATGGAATCAAGGCCAGCAGCCTTGATGGCATCCAGCATGGTTTTTCCGGGCGGCTCCAGAGAATAGTCATGGCGGTTGGAGGTCCGCTTGAAGCCGTCGGTGCTGTTTCCCACATAGGGACGGGCAATGACACGGCCAACGCCGTGCTTGCCCCGGAGGATCTCCCTGGCCTTGTGGCAGGCATCATACAACTCTTCCAGAGGAATCAATTCCTCATGGGCTGCCACCTGGAACACGGAATCGGCAGAGGTATAGACAATCCACTTGCCGGTATCCAGCTGCTGCTGGCCATAATCCCGGATCACATCCGTGCCGGAATAGGGCAGGTTACACAGGCAGCCCCGGCCAGTGGCTTCTTCAAAAGCCTCCAGCACCTCCCGGGGGAATCCGTTGGGATAGGTGGGCAGGGGTTCGGGAGACACCAGGCCGGCGATTTCCCAGTGACCGATGGTGGTATCCTTGCCCATGGAGGCTTCCGCCAACCGGGCAACAGCACCGGTAGGGGCGTCGGTTTTGGGAAGGCACTCCACGCCGTCGATGTTGCCTAGACCGGCGGCGATCATGTTGGGGATCTGCAGCTTGTCAGAGGTGGCGCAGGATGCCAAGGTGTTGACGCCCACATCGCCAAAGGATTCACTGTCGGGCATGGCCCCGATACCGAAGGAATCCAATACGAATAAGAAAATACGCTTCATATTACTTGTTCTCCATGGCCACAGCCACATCCAGGGCCACCTTCATCATGGTGGTGAAGGAATTCTGCCGCTCTTCCGCGGTGGTCTCCACGCCCTTGAGGACATGATCGGAAATGGTGCAGATGCACAGGCCCCGCTTGCCATACCGTGCCGCATTCATATACAGGGCGGCTGCTTCCATTTCCAGGGCCATGACACCCATCTTCTTCAGGCCATAAACGCTGTCCAGCCCTTCGGGGACACCCTCATGATCACCGTAGAACACATCGGAAGAATTGATGTTGCCCACATGATAGGTGGCGCCATGGGCCTGACAGGCCTTCACCGCTTCGCAGATCATGTCAAAATCGCCAATGGGTGCAAAGGTGCCGGGCAGGTGGAACTGTTTGGCCCAATTGGAGTCGGTGCAGGCACCCTGGCCGATGACGATGTCATAGACATTGATGTGTTCCTGAATGGAACCGGCGGAGCCGACACGAATGATGTTCTCCACGCCGAAGCGGGTAAACAGTTCGTGGGAATAGATGCCGATGGCGGGCATACCCATGCCGGATGCCATGACAGAGACCTTAACCCCTTTATAGTAGCCGGTATAGCCGTTGACACCACGGATGTTGTTCACCAGCACGGGATTTTCCAGAAAGTTTTCAGCGATAAACTTGGCCCGCAGGGGATCGCCGGGCATCAGCACGGTCTTGCCGAAGCCGATCTCATTGCAGACATTAATATGAGGGGTAACTGCAAATTCAGCCATGATGATACTCCTTTTCCATTAATAGGTTCCGTCGTTTTCCAGGCCCTTGGCAATCTTAACGATACGGGAGGTGCCCAGGCGGCTTGCGCCCAGGGTAATGAACTTCTCCGCATCCTCAAGGCTGGAAATACCGCCGGCGGCCTTGATCTTCACATGGGGCGCAACGTGCTTTGCAAACAGCTCCACATCGTGGAAGGTGGCGCCGGCCTTGCTGAAGCCGGTGGAGGTCTTGATATAGTCTGCCCCGGAATCGGACACGCACTTGCACAGCGCAATCTTCTCCTCCTCGGTCAGCAGGCAGGTCTCAATGATGACCTTCAGCAGCTTTCCCTTGCAGGCAGCCTTGATGGCGGCGATTTCAGCGGTGATCTCGTCCCACTTGCCCTCCTTGGCCCAGCCGATGTTGATCACCATATCCACTTCATCAGCGCCGTTATCCACGGCATCGGAAGCCATGAAGCACTTGGCGGCGGTGGTGGCATAGCCGTTGGGGAAACCAATCACGGTGCAAATGGCCAGCTTGTCCCCCACATATTCCTTGGCCTGCTTCACAAAGGAGGCGGGGATGCAGACAGAGGCGGTTTCATACTTCATGCCATCATCGCAGATGGCCTTGATGTCTGCCCAGGTTGCGGTCTGGGCCAGCAGGGTGTGGTCACACTTGGCAAGAATGTCTTTCAGTTCCATCATAATAACTCCTTTTTGGTTCTGGCCTCCCGGGTACGCACCGTGAATGGAAGGGCCTGTGTCGGTTTTGTGGCTGGTCATCCTTTTGAAAAGGATTCTTTGGCTCCCTGCGGCTGCACAGAGGACCATATAAATTTAGTTCTGGCCGTGAAGTTTGATTTTCTTGTGATCCCGGATTCCCCGGACATAGCATTTATGGCACATGGCAATATAGCTGTCATTGCCCCCCAGCACCACCTGGGCGCCTTCGGTGACAATGTAGCCATCGCTGATGCGGGCATTGACGGTGGCCTTGGCGCCGCAGTCGCAGATGGTCTTGATCTCCTGAATGGTGTCCGCCACTTCCATCAGACGGCGGCTGCCGGGGAAAAGACGGGTCTGGAAGTCCGTCCGCAGGCCAAAGCACATCACCGGAATGTTATATTCATTGACGATGTCCCGGAGCTGATCAATCTGTTCTTCCGTCAAAAACTGGCACTCGTCCACAATGATCACATCACAGCTGCCCATCTGGGTCTGCCGGAACCGGGCCAGAATGTCCTCCTCCGGGGCGATGACCTCCACTGCCGCAGCCAGGCCAATGCGGCTGCGCAGAATCTGGACCCCATCCCGGGTATCGGCGCTGGGCTTGATGAGCCAGACCTTCAGGTCATTTTCTTCATAATTGTATTTGGTGATCAGTGCCTGGGCGGTTTTGCTGGAACCCATGGCGCCATATTTGAAATAAAGCTTTGCCATTTTTCTTTTCCCTCCATTTGTACTTTTTCATTATACCGAAAAAGCGCCGGTGTTGCAAGCCCTCATTCATGCAAAATTAACAGTGCCCCCTGTTGCATCCGATTACTGCATTTGATAAAATAAAAATACAGAATTTGAAACCGGAGCCATTTTTTGACGAGTAGATGATTGACAGGCCCCAACACACAAGGAGGTAATCAATATGAAAAAACTGACCGCACTTTTTGTAGCCCTGCTGCTGGTACTGGCCATCTTCACCGCCTGCGGCAACAGCGCCGCTTCCGGTTCCTACAAGGTAGAAGCACCCGCAGCTGCCGCGTCCATGGACATGCGCGCCGAAATGGCAATGGATACAAATGGTGTCCTGGCAGAGGAATCCGGTTCCGTGGAATCCTCTGCCCTGCCGGAAAACCGCAAATGGGTCGTCACCGTCCGCATGGATGCCGAAACCGAAGACCTGGACACCCTGCTGGCAGAACTGGACAAAAAAATCACAGCCATGAATGGCTATGTGGAGGATCAGGAGATTTACAACGGCTCCACTTATTCCTCCCGCCGTCACCGCAACGCAAACCTGACCATCCGGATCCCGGCCGGGGATGTGAGCGCCTTTACCGAGGAGGTCGCCGGCATCGCCAACGTGGTCTCCAGCAACCTGAGCCGGGAAGACATCACGCTGACCTATGTGGCCACCGAAAGCAGAATTACCGCTCTGAAAACCGAGGAAGGCCGGCTGCTGGAATTGCTGGCCCAGGCAGACAATATGTCTGATCTGCTGGAAATCGAAGCCCGGCTGTCGGATCTCCGGTACGAACTGGAAAGTTATTCCTCCCGGATGCGGCTCTATGACAACCAGGTGGACTACGCCACCCTCTATCTCTACATCAGCGAAGTGCAGGAATACACCCCTGTGGTGGAACAAACCATCTGGGAGCGGATCCGGGATGGCTTTGTATCCAGCGTCAAGGGTCTGACCGATGGCATTGTTGACTTTGTGGTCTGGGTGCTGGCCAACTCCCCCTATCTTGTGGTCTGGGGTCTGATTCTGACCGGCCTGGTCATTCTTCTGCGGAAACTGAGAATCCGCCGCCGGGTCAAGAAATCCCCCCTCCCCAAAAAGGACGAACAGGCGTAATTCATCCATTGACAGAACGGAAAGCCATGGCTTTCCGCTCTGCTGAGACTGTTGAAAAACCCCCGATCAGATGATTGAAGCTGTAAGATAAAGGTAGACACATGGAAAACCACCATGTTGTCTACCTT
>JBJDYI010000122.1:0-9154 GCA_051867165.1 Faecousia sp.
CAGGTTGGTCAGATCCATTTCATCAATGAGGATATCGGCCTCAATGCCGATGCCGTGACTACCGTAGACGATTTTTCCGGTGACACCAACGGTGGCAACCTCCACACCGGCCCGGCGCAGCAGATCCAGGGGGGCAATGGCTTCCGTTTCTTCAAAGCCGGTTCCAAGCAGCATATATACCATCGTTATACCTCCAGACATTCCGCCACAAGGCGGTAGATTTCTTCGTGAATGTCCTCCATGCTTCGCATATGGCCATCTTTTACGCACTGGATCACATTCCAGCCATAATAGTCGGCGGCGGCCCTTCCGGTGCGGCGGCAGGTAGCAAGATAAGCCATGTCCTGCTCATGGATGTCGGCATGGGTGTTGGTGTCGGCTTCCCGGCGTCGCATCATGGCTTCTGTGAAGTCCGTGGGCACATCCAGATAAATGATCAGGTCAGGGCAGGGGAGCCCCAGATGGGTATACTCAAAGTCGTAGAGCCACTGCAGGAATTTTTTCTGGTTTTCGCCCTCTTCCTTGGAGGCCTGATGGACCGCATTGGAGGTGGTGTACCGGTCGGAAACCACCAGACCGCCCTGCTCATACCATTGGCCCCAAACCTTTTTATAGGAAGCGTACCGGTCTACCGCATAGAAGGCAGAAGCGGCATAGGCGTTTACATCAGAAGGATGGCTGCCAAATTCGCCTCCCAGGTACATCCGGATCAGGGCAGAACTGGGTTCTGCGTACTGGGGAAATACCAGCTTCTGAAATTGATGATTCTCCGCTTCCAGCCGGGATGTCAAGAGCTTGAATTGGGTGGACTTTCCGGAACCGTCAGTTCCTTCTATTACGATCAGTTTGCCCATTTTCCTTCTCCTTACAGTGTGGACATAATATCATAAACTACAATATACCATAAGAATCCGTTTTTGTCCATATTTCCGCCTTTTCGAAATCCTTAATTTTCTGCGAACAGGATTGAGGCAGTATAGTTTTGGGGGAGACGCTTGTGCGGGCACTCCTACAAATATGAATTTTATGTTCCCGGTCCGCACCCGGAATCCGTCAAAAGCTATTGCAAACGGCCCTGAAAAATGCTATCATAGATAATGACGAAATATGTGATAAAGGATAGAATAATATGTCTGACATTACTTTTGAGCAGCTCGGCTTGTCGGAAGCCATGCTGAAAGCCCTGGAAAAGAAGGGCTACGGATACCCCACCACCATTCAGGCTGAGGCGATTCCCCACTTTATGCAGTGGAAGGATGTTATCGCCAAAGCGCCCACCGGCACAGGAAAGACCTTCGCCTTCGGTATTCCCATGATCGAGCACGTGGACGCTGGGCTGGAAGAAGTTCAGGGCCTGATCCTGGCCCCGACCCGGGAGCTGGCCATTCAGATTGGTGATGAACTGCGGGGCCTGCTGACCTATTATCAGAATATTCGGGTAGCTGTTCTTTACGGCGGCGCCGGCATTGGCGGCCAGATCAAGCAGCTGGAAAAAAAGCCTCAGATTGTGGTGGCCACGCCCGGACGGCTCATGGACCATTATAACCGAAAGACCATCCGCCTGGACAAGATCCAGACCGTGGTACTGGATGAAGCAGACCGGATGCTGGACATGGGCTTTTTTAAGGATGTGACCCGGATCCTGGACAAGCTCAAGAACAAGAAGAATATGGGCCTGTTTTCCGCCACCATTTCCCAGGAGGTCATGACGGTGTCCTGGATGTACCAGCGGGACGAGGTGGAGATTACGGTGGAAGCCAAGCTGGAGGACAGGCCGGACATCGATCAGTACAGCCTGACCTGCACACCCCTGGAAAAGGCAGAGACCACCCTGCGGCTCATCAAAAATCAGGGCTATGAGCGAATCATGATTTTCTGCAACACCAAGCACATGTGCCAGCGGCTCACAGACGATTTCCAGCGGGCAGGTCTGGACTGCCAGTGCATCCACGGTGACATCCGTCAGAATCAGCGGGAAAAGACCATGCAGCGATTCCGGGAGGGGAAACTGGCCATCCTTGTGGCCACCGATGTGGCTTCCCGTGGCATAGATGTGGACGATGTGGATTGCGTCATCAATTATGATATCCCGGAAGAAAATGAATATTACGTCCATCGGGTGGGCCGTACCGGCCGGGCCCGCCGCAAGGGCATTGCCTGGAGCATTGTCAGCAATTTCCCGGAAAAAGCCAAACTGGATGAGATCTGTAAATTCTGCCAGTTTACCATTGCACCCATGGTGCTGGGGGCTGACGGCAGTCTGACCCCGGAAGTGGTGAAGGAGCCTGCCAAGCCAAAGCGGAGATACCGATAAGATGGAGCAATTAAAGGGCGGCGAGCGTGGCTTTCTGCTGTTGACCTCCAATTTTGGGGATCCCGGTCGGAGGCCTCTGACGGTGGCTCAGTGCCGGGAACTGATGGCGAGAATTGCGAACCTGGGTGACCGGATGGCGGACCGGGACATGGATGTGCGGGACATTGCGGCCATGGGCTATGGCCCCCAAATGGCACAGCATATTCTGGATCTTTTGCAAGAGGAATGGCGGCTGGACAGGTATCTGGCCCGGGCAAAAAAGCAGGGGATTGTCCCCATCACCCGTGCCACGGAGCAGTATCCGCTGCTGCTGCGCAAGCGGCTGGGAATGGACAGTCCCGGGTGCCTGTGGGCCAGGGGAGATTTGCGTTTGCTTGAAAGATCAGCCATTGCGCTGGTGGGCAGCCGGGAGCTGAAGGAAGAAAACCGCCGTTTTGCGGCGGAGGTGGGATGTCAGGCGGCAAAGAAAGGGTTGGTTCTGGTATCCGGCAATGCCCGAGGGGCAGACAAAACGGCCCAGAATTCCTGCCTGGCTGCCGGTGGACAGGTGATCAGCGTGGTTGCGGACGCGCTTCAGGACCATTATCCAAGGGAAAATGTTCTTTACCTCAGTGAAGGAAGCTATGACGAGCCGTTTTCCGCCCAGCGGGCCCTCAGCCGGAACCGGGTGATCCATGCCCTGGGCCGGGTGGTGTTTGTGGCCCAGTCTGGTCTGGGGAAGGGCGGTACATGGGATGGAACCATAAAAAATCTCCGACACGGATGGTCTAATGTGGTCTGCTTCCGGGACGGCAGTGAAGCGTCCCGACAGCTGTCGCAGCAGGGGGCTTTCCTGGTGGAAGAAGCCGACTTGACGGATTTTGGAAGTTTGGCGGAACAAATCCTGAATGATCTGGATTGTCCCCTTTAAAACCATTGAAAAGTTGGTGAAATGGAATCTGTTTCGTAATAAAGATCGGTTTGGAATGTGAGGAACCATTGAATCCCCGGATCCATGGATTCGGGGATTTTTCTTGCAGGTTTTTGCAATGGATGTTTGATGTTCGGAGGGTGGATCATACAGCCGGATCCCTCCGGACATAAAATGGAGAAACCGGCCTGTGATATTATGACAGAACCGGACACGTTGTTTTGATTCCATTTACAAACTGTGATATATTGTAAACGACTGCATTTATTTTTTAATAAAAAAATAAATAGATTTTTTGGAAGAATCATTGTAAGATAAGAAAAACATGGAAAGGGAATTCTGAAAATGTACGATTATTTGATCGTGGGCGCCGGCCTGTTTGGGGCCGTGTTTGCCCGGCAGGCAGCAGACCGGGGACAGTCCGTGCTGGTGGTGGAACGGCGGGACCACATTGGCGGCAATGTCTATTGCGAAAATGTGGAGGGCATCCAGGTGCACCAGTATGGGGCCCACATTTTTCACACCAATGATGATCAGGTCTGGAACTATGTGACCCGGTTTGCGGAATTTAACCGGTTCACCAATTCTCCTGTGGCCAACTATAAAGGGGAGCTGTACTCTCTGCCTTTCAATATGTACACCTTCAACCGGATGTGGGGGGTAACCACTCCGGACCAGGCCCGGGCCATCATTGAAAGCCAGCGAAAGGCCGCCGGTATCACAGATCCTCAAAATCTGGAAGAGCAGGCCATCTCTCTGGTGGGCACGGACATCTATGAAAAACTGGTCAAAGGCTACACCGAAAAGCAGTGGGGCCGGGACTGCCGGGATCTGCCTGCCTTCATCATCCGCCGGCTGCCGGTGCGGTATACCTTTGACAACAACTATTTCAATGCCAAATACCAGGGTATCCCGGTGGCGGGATATACGGCCATGGTGGAAAAAATGCTGGAAGGGATCGAAGTCCGGCTGAATGTGGACTATCTGAAAAACAAGGCCCAGCTGGATGCGCTAGCCCGGAAGGTGGTCTACACCGGTCCCATCGATGCCTATTTTGGATATTGCCACGGTCCTTTGGAGTACCGTTCTGTCCGGTTTGAAAATGAACTGTTGGATACCCCCAATTTCCAGGGCAATGCAGCGGTAAATTACACCGACCGGGAGACCCCTTGGACACGCATCATTGAGCACAAATGGTTCCAGTTTGGCAAGGATGAGAATGGCAATGACCTGCCGAAAACCGTCATCAGCCGGGAGTATTCCTCGGAGTGGAAACCCGGGGATGAACCCTACTATCCTGTCAACGATGATAAAAACGGGGCCCTCTATGAGGCTTACCGCAGTCTGGCCCAGCAGGAATACAAGGTTCTCTTCGGCGGTCGGCTGGCAGAATATAAGTATTATGACATGGATGCAGTGATTGCCTCTGCTCTCCGTGCCGCAGAAAAAGAACTTGTGTAAGGAAATGAAAGACATGAAACTCATCAGCTTCGCAATTCCCAGCTATAATTCTCAGGACTATCTGCACCACTGTGTGGATACTCTTCTATCCGGCGGCGAGGATGTGGAAATCCTCATCGTCAACGATGGCTCCAAAGACAGTACAGCCGCCATTGCAGATGCCTATGCGGAACAATATCCCACCATTGTCCGGGCCATCCACAAGGAAAACGGCGGCCATGGCTCCGGCGTTAACCGGGGCAGGGAAGAGGCCCAGGGCCTTTACTACAAGGTGGTAGATTCCGACGATTGGGTGGATGAAGAGGCACTGCGTACGCTGCTTGCCACCATCAAGCAGCATCTGGCGGAGAACAACCTGCCGGACCTTTATATCACCAACTTCATCTATGACCATGCCTATGACAACACCCAGTTTGTCCGCAGCTGGGAAAAGCAGTTTCCGGTGAACCGGATGTGCACCTGGCAGGAGGTAGGCAACTTTGTTGGCTCTCAGGTGCTGTTGATGCACAGCCTGATGTACAAAACGGACCTGCTGCGCCAGAGTGAAACCATCCTGCCGGAGCATACCTTCTATGTTGACAACTATTTTGCCTACAAACCCCTGCCTCTGATGGAAAAAATCTACTACCTGGATGTGAATCTCTATCACTATTTCATCGGCCGGGACGACCAGTCTGTAAATATCAAGAATTTTACCAAGCGGTATGACCAGCAGCTGCGGGTGATGCAGTACATGCTGGATGCCTATACATACGCCGAGATTGATGCCATGGTGCCACCTCTGCGCCGTTATATGCTCCACTGTCTCAGCGCCATCATGATGAACACCATGATGTTCTGCTGTGCCGGTGGCAGCGAGCCGGAACGGATCGCCGCCCATGATGCCCTGTGGGACCGGCTCCGGGAAAAAGATCCGGCCCTGTATCACGAGCTGGCACACCGGAGTATGCCCGTGATGCTGCGCTGGATGCCCTGGAAGATGCGGGGGAAGTGTATGCTGGTGGGCTACAAGCTGCTGTGCCGCTTCGTCAAGCTGGGATGATATATTCGGTACCGGGGCAGCTGCTCCGGTACCGTTTTTTCGACAATTGACGGAAGGGAAAAAACATGGTACACTGAGCCCAAAGAATCACAATGAGGTTATTTCATGAAGAGAATCCTGGTTCGGCTGCTGTGTGCTGTCCTGGCAGTCCTGCTTATATTATCCATAACACCGGTGTGTTTGGCATCTGATGATGTCATCAGCCTGTCCGGTTACATCCGCAGCAGCGAAAAGCGTCATTTTGTGGAATCTATGCTCAGTTTCCACCTCCGGGAAAATACCACCGTGCAAAAGACCCTGAAGGAGGGGAATTGTGCAGTCTTTTTCTTTGAGGGCTGCTCGGACAACATGGATGACAGCACTTTGTCGGATCTTTCCTACTACCGGGTGTCTGCTGTCTGCATTGTGCTGAAGCTGGATGAACAGGAAAAGCCGGAGATCATCTATTTTCATCCGGATTGCTCCACCCTGCCGGACCGGCCGCTGGAATACGGCGCCTGGGAACTGGAAGAAGTGGGAAAGGTGGGGCCCGCCACCATCTGCGATGGAACCTATGAGCTGTATTCTGTGTACCATGCAGGCGCCTATGAGGCACTGCATCTGCGAACCAGTTATGAAGACGATACCATCGCGGCGGTGTATATGACCCCGGATGGCTTTGTCACCAGCGCGGCCACTGCCATCAATGTCCACACCCGGACAGGCAACCATGTGATTGAGAAGGCCATGTGGTCTGCGGGCTGCCTGCTGGTGGGAGACGGCGTGTGGGAAGAGTACGCGGATCTGATCGTAAAGACCTATTATTCCCAATATGAGAAGTTCGCGGTGGATCAAAAGGTGGGCTGCATTACAGTCAACCGGCAGCATTTGCAGCAGCAGATGTATGAGCTGTATGAAAATCAGGAAGCCGTGGATACCCTGCTGGTCAGCTCCCGGTGTGAATTGCCCCAGGTTTATCTGGAACGATGCCAGGAAACCCCGGAGTTCACGGAGAAAACGGTGCAGACCACCGCTGCAACAAATCTGATGAGCCTGCCCTGCACCAATTCTGTCGATGCCCGATCCATTCCTGTGATTCACCTGGAGAAAGGGGAGAAGATCGACATTTGCGGCAGTCTGGTTAACGCCAAGGGGCAGCTGTGGTATGAGGTTTCCTTCGTTGGGGAGAACTGTTATATTCCCGCAGGCAATGTGGAAGATTTGCCACCAACCTTGATGGAACAGATTTGGGCGTTTTTCAGAAAACCCGGCAGATAGTCAATAATATGGAAAAAAAGAGGATGGGTTATAAGCCCATCCTCTTTTTGCAGTTACCACTGGGTCAACTCCAGATACAGGTCACGATACTGTTTGGCAGAATTCTCCCAGGATACATCCTTGGCCATATTCCGCAGGATCATATCATTCCAGGCTTCCTTGGTGGCGTAGCAGGCCTTGGCACGCTGGATGGAATCCAGCAGCAGGGCGGTGTCATAACGGTCGAAGGTGAAGCCGTTGCCGGTGTTTTCATAGACGTTGTAGGGCTCCACGGTGTCCTTCAGGCCGCCGGTTTCCCGGACGATGGGAGCGGTGCCATAGTGCATGGCGTTTAGCTGGGTCAGGCCGCAGGGCTCAAACCGGGAGGGAACCAGCAGGGCATCAGCACCGGCATAGATCCGATGGGCTCTTGCCTCGTCGTACTGAATACAGGCAGAGAATTGTCCGGGATATTGATTCTGGTAAGCACGGAACGCATTCTCATAGACGGCATCACCGGTGCCCAGAATCACAATCTGGGTGTTTTCGTCCATGACCTCGGGGATCACATAATTTACCAGGTCCAGACCCTTCTGGTCCGTCAGGCGGGAGATCAGACCAATGACAAACTTGTCTGCGCCTTCGTTAAGACCCAGCTCCTTCTGGAGGGCCAGTTTATTTTCTGCTTTCCTGGTCAGCACGTTTTCGGCAGTGTAGTTGACGGCCAGGGCAGGATCAGTGGCGGGATTCCACATCTCGTAGTCGATGCCGTTGACGATGCCGGTGAGCTTCTGGCGATGGTAATGCAGATGACCTTCCAGCTTTTCACCGTATTCGCCGGTCTGTATTTCCTCGGAGTAGGTTTTGGATACGGTGGTGATCTTATCGGCGTAGGCCAGACCGCCCTTGAACATATTGGCGTCATCGGCGCCCTGCCGCAGGCCATCATTGGTAAAGACATGCTCCGGCAGACCGGACCAGCGTTTGATGGTGGGTACATTGTAGATGCCCTGGAACCGCAGATTGTGAATGGTGATGACACTCTTGGCCCGGCCCACAGGGGTGGGGGCAAAGACAGTCTTCAGATACACAGGGATCAGACCTGCCTGCCAGTCGTGGCAGTGGACCACATCGGGAATCCAGTCCATGTAGTTCAGGGCAGCCAGGGCAGCTTTGCTGAAGAAGCAATACTTGGGAATATCATCCACCAGATTGGTATAGGGCTTGGGGCCGGAGAAAAACTCGTTGTTGTCGATGAAATCATAGGTTACGCCGTCGGCGATGTATTCCATGATGCCCACATAGACGTTACGGCCGGTCTCACCCAGGTCCATATAGAATTCACCACGGTAGACCATCTTGTCCTGGTACTTCTGAGGAATGCAGGCATAGCGGGGCAGGATGACACGGACGTCACAGTTCATCTGGGCCAGCACCCGGGGCAGGGCATACATCACATCGCCCAGACCACCGGTCTTGACAAAGGGATGACATTCCGAACCGATGAAGGCGACGCTTCTTCTGACATTGTTGGACATAAGGCACTCTCCTGTTCAATCATATATTCATCCCGGAAAATCCTCCGGGCGCATTTCCTGTACTGACGAGCCGGTCAGAAAGATTGCGATGGGCAGGGGATGGGATGACCGTCTCTCATTTTTATAACACAGTCTGATATGGCTGTCAAGTTTTCTGATAACGGGGCCCGGCCGGAAATCCCTTTATGAGAATATCAGCGCCAAGCCCCTATTGACAAGGAGAAAAGAGACATCTATAATTTTTTTAATGGCATTGTTGGGCCGCTCCTTGCCAATACGGACCGTTACGTGTATAGAATTGACACATTCGCATCGGTTATCGACCTATCTCTTTCCAAAAGAAACCTCTATAATGATAACAAAGGAGGAAGCTGTATGCTGAGAATGGAGATTGCGCTTTTTATGGTACTGGCCTTTGTTGCCTGTGTCTATTATTCCGCCGGGCGAAAGAGCACACCGCTGCACAGGACATTTTCTGCGTTGCTGGTTGTTGTGCTGATTCATCTGGTGCTGGATGGTGTCACAGTTTACACCGTGCATCATCTGGAGGCTGTCCCACGGCTTTTAAACGATGCGGTTCACAGGCTGTTCCTGGGCAGTATGGTGCTGGTGATCTATCTGTTTTATCAGTATATCGCCATTCTGGTGGAGGA
>JBJDYI010000123.1:0-2440 GCA_051867165.1 Faecousia sp.
AGTGCGGCCTGAGTGGCCACCATGAATCTGCACATTGATGTAGTATGGAAATCTCTGTTAGCGCCGGGCGGAATTAGCCATTCCGGGCCGGGCGGAAATCGCCAATTATGGCCGGATGAAAATAGCCAATCATGATTTCATGAAATCCTTTACACTTAGAGGGTAGCCAGCCCTCGGTGAAAGGAGGAATCATGAAGAAGCCTAATTTTGCAGCTATGAATCCAGCAGTAGCGGAAGCTATAAAACAGATGATGGCTGAACAGGGAGACAAGTTCTCGCTGGAGAAAATCAACCTCGCAGACCTTGGGCGTCGTACGGGAATTTCCCGCGCCAAACTGCGCCGCATGAAAGAACATGACTTTGAGGATGTCCAACACGCATTGAAGGGCCGCAAGGCCACAACTACACTCCTGAGTGGCTACACCGGCATTCTGGATGGCCTGCTCAAAGCAGGCGTTGTAAACTCTGTCGTGTGCCTTGATAAACTTCGCAAGAGTGGATTCACTGGTGGTAAAACCATCGTCAAGGACTACATCTCTGCCCACCATCATCTTGTCCCCGCCCCTCGTCATGCAGTTGAACCGCAGGGAAACCGTGGGCGACGGTACTCTACCGGTCCCGGAGAGGCATTTCAGATGGACTGGGGCTTTACGAAGGTACAGGCATACGATGGAAGTGAATACAACGCCGCCTGCTTCGCTATGATTTGCCACCACTGCGGGCAGCGGTATGTGGAGTTCTTCCCCAATGCAAAGCAGGAAAACCTGTTCATTGGGATGATCCACGCTTTTCGCTACATGGGTGTTCCTCAATACGTCCTGACGGATAACATGAAGAGCGTGGTCATTCGGCGTGACCTGGATGGCAATCCAATCTGGCAGAAGGACTATGAGCAGTTCATGAAGACCGTTGGATTCCAGACGAAGCTCTGCAAGCCCCGGCATCCCTTTACGAAGGGCAAGGTGGAACGTTTGGTACGGTTCGTAAAGGAAAACTTCCTCGTTGGGCGCGTGTTCTGGAATGTGACCGATTTGAATTATGCAGCTTTGGATTGGTGCAATGAACAGAACGCTGCTTACCACAGGGGGATTGGAATCCCCATGGATATCCATTCAGAGCGCTGTCTCAAAGTGGTATCCATTCTGGATGACAGCTACGAACTGCTGTTTTACCTCTGCCCGGAGCGCCGGATTTCTTTTGACGGGTTTGTAAGCTATGAGGGGCGTCGTTTTGGGGTCCCCTATACCTACCATGGCAAGACTGCCCGTGTGCTGCGCGACGGTGATACGCTGTACATCTATTCATCCGATATGGCCTTTCTCCTGACCACGCACAATGTGACCTGGGCGCGCCGGGACAGCTTTTGTGAGAACCAGTATGCTCTGCCTGAGCAGCCGGAAGAGTTCCCCACTATGCCGGTAAAGACGGTGATTAAACAGCTTCCGGAGCCGGTCCGTGACCTCTCCTTTGAGAAGTTCAACTTCAGCAAGGAGGATGGTTGGGATGAATAATACGCTGTTAGACACTGTGGCCGCGTGCAGCAAGGATCTGATGAAGTTTGGGTTCTCGGTGGAAGAGTTTGCTACTCTGGTACAGGAGAACAACATGACTGACGCAGAAGTCCTTGCAGTGGCTAAGGTCTTTGAACATCTAAAAGCAAAGAAAGACAGCTCCACTGTTGACTTCTTACTGCGTACGAGCCGACTGCCGCTGAAGGTTCCGAAAACCTTTGACAACTTCGATTTCAGCCGCATCACTGGGAAGAACATTGACAAGTTGCGTAACCTCTCTACGCTGTCCGCCCTCTACGCCCACAAAAACCTCGCCTTCATTGGGAAACCGGGAACCGGAAAAACTCATTTGGCGCAGGCTTTTGGCCGCGCCTGTTGCGAGCACGGCATGAAAGCATACTTCATTAAGATGACTGAGCTGCGTGACCGAATGACGGATGCCCGACGTGCTGGCCGTGAAAGTACGCTCCTCGCAGCTCTCGTTCGGCCTTCCTGCCTGATTATTGATGAAGTGGGGCATTGCGAGTTTGACAAGGAAAGCACGCGGCTGTTTTTTGATATGGTGGACCGCCGCTACCAGAAGGACGGCTACTACAACATGGTTTTTACCAGCAACCGTGATCCCGCACAGTGGCAGGAGAATTTCTGTGAGAATGACTCGCTCCTGTGTGCGCTCGACCGCATCTTCGATGATGCGATTGTGTTTTCGATTAAGGGCGAGAGCTTCCGCGGCCGCCGTCTTGAGACGGTTTCCCTGCGGTCGTCCGCAGCGTCTCCGGCCGCCGCCCCCAGCCAAAAGAGCGGCATTTAAAACCTACATCCAAACCGGGGCTGGCTACACCCTCCCGGCACGGATTGGCGATTTCTGCCCGGCTGAAATTGGCTGTTTTCTCCCGGCTCAAAATGGCGATTTTCTCCCGGCGCTAACA
>JBJDYI010000124.1:0-1148 GCA_051867165.1 Faecousia sp.
GTGCCAATCCCGGTGGCTGCACCAACGAACACAAACGCGCAGATAAGTCCGCGCAGAGCCGCCCTTTTCAAGAATCTGGTATTCGTCACAGCGGCTTCCCTCCTTCCCTGTTCACGGGCAATTATAGTCCGCCTGACACCAGAACGCAAGGAAAATGTTTTCCAATTTGGCACAGACAAACAGCCAATCGCGCTTGTGAAAGTGACCATCCAAAAATGGTTTTTTATGGTATTCGTCTTTCTCCTGTCAAATAGCCGGTGTATAGAATGACCGTAATATATGTCACCTATTTTTCTATGGAGAAGGATTAGCTATCATCACATCGCTTCTGGCAAGCTTCGGAGCAAGGGGCAGCATAACGCCGAAAAAATGAGTTTTATTAACTTACCACGAAGTGGGTGTTTTTCAACTCCTCTGCGCAAGGGTTGCTATTTTGCCAATTCTATTTATGGAGAGTGGAGGGTTTACAGCATATCCATAGATTTGTGATAGAATAGAATTTGCCCCGGCTTCTAAACGGAAGCCAGGGCAATGTGCTCATTATCGCAAATACACATTCCGGTATGTATACGCTTACAGTTTCTTTCAACATGATGGGCGCTTCGCAGAAATTGTCCGCATGATTGGGCCAACCTTGGGCATCCAAGCAGTAGATTCCAGTCAATGCTGCCCGAGATTCCCGCGTTCAGGTTATTTGATCAAATCCTATTTGTTTTCGTAGGCTCAAAACCACGGTCAGCACGATGGAAAAGCCTTTTTATTCAGTTCGTAACCAAGCCGGTAGAAATACTGCGGGGGGCAAGGGTGATCTGAACGCACTGATTGTACACTCTGAGGTAGGCTGGCAGCGCCTCATCGGTACGGTTCAGGAAAACAACCACGATGGATTCCCCGGTCTGGAACGCGGTCAGCTCTATCTTGTCTGTATACCGGCTGAAGCCAATGCGTATAGAGCCGGGTGTAATATAGCGGCTAAAGTGCTCCAGATAATGCTGGATTTCGCTTCGCATCAGTTTTCCTTCCCCGGTGTGGAGCAGGAAGGGAGCATCACAGTAGTTTCCCACATGGTTTGGGCCGCCGACCTCGTTGAGAATCAGATTCCAGTCCAGAAACACGCCCATGCCTTCGTTCAGATTGCCGATCAGATC
>JBJDYI010000124.1:1248-9099 GCA_051867165.1 Faecousia sp.
CGAAGGAAGTCCTTTTCCTCCTGGGCGGTATACACGCAGGAATCCCAGGTCTGCACCGCTTTCGGCTCGTTTTGCAGGGTCAGCATGGTCACATGGAACCCCCGGCTACGATATTCCTCAATATACCGGCAGATATATTCCGCCCAACGCTTTTGATAGCAGGCTTTCAGCTTTCCGCCGTGGTTGCGCTCACCGTTGGTCTTCATGTAAGCCGGCGGGCTCCAGGGGGAAAGCATGATCTCCAGCTTTCCTCCATAGACTTTTTCCGCGTCCCGAAGCATGGGCAGAATATAGCGCTCCACCCGTGCAAAGGAAAAATGCTCCAGCTTCTCGTCCGCTTCTTCTCCGTCCGCCTCGTAATGGGCAAGAGAAAAGTCACAGCTGTCAATGGGAATGCGCACAAACCGGTATTTCATCTGCTCCCGGCCAAAATAGGTTTCCAGCAGCTCCCGCTTCTGCTGCTCATCCAGCAGGGAATAGATGTAGGCGGCGGAATCCGTGATTGCTCCTCCAAAGCCCTCCAACTTCTGATAGGTCATCTGAGGGTAGAGGTTAATGAGCTGTTCCTCCCTGCCGCCGTCATCGGAAAAGGGCAGGGTTTGCTCCGCTACACAGGGAAAGCCGTTTTCGTACACAGTCGAACGATAGTTAAGTTTCATACAGTCTCCTTATTCTCCCGGGTTCGGTATTCCTTGGGGGTGACCCCCTTTACCTTCTTGAACACCTTGGCAAAGTATTTTTCGTCCCGGAAGCCCACCTTGAGGGCAATATCGTAGTTCTTATACCGGTTCTGATCCAGATAGCAGCAGGCCCGTTCAATGCGCACCTGATTCAGGTAATCCACAAAGCCGCAGTGCAGGTATTGGGCGAACATAGTGGACAGATAGCTGGCGGAGATGCCCACGGCATTGGCCACATCTGAAAGACTGATGTTCTCCGCATAGTGCTCCGCGATATACGCCTTGGCTTCCCTGACAAACAGGTTCGGCTGTTCCTGAGAAGCCTGGGCGTTCTTCTCCTCCACCCCTACCAGCTGGTCTGCCAGTTCCTCCAGACGGCGCAGGATATCCGCCGCCCGAATGGGCTTGAGCAGATAATCCTTCGCACCGTATTTGATCGCCTGCTGGGCATATTTAAATTCATCGTGACCACTCAGAACAACGCAAATAGGCCCCAGCCCCGCGTCTTTTGCCGCCCGCATGACATCGATACCGCTTTTCAGTGGCATCTGCACGTCCAGCAGCAGGATATCCGGCTGGTGCCGCAGCAGCAGGTCGATAGCCTCCTGTCCGTTGGCAGCCTCGTATATCTGGGCAAACCGAGTGCTGTGCAGCCTGATGTACCTGGCAACGCCTGTCCGTATGTTATCTTCATCATCCGCAATCAGCAATTTAATCTGCATACTCAATCCTCCTCAAAGGGGATCATCAGGACAACAGTCGTACCCTTTCCGACCGCGCTGCGGATATCCAGCCGGAAGCGGTCCTGATACCGCAGCTGTAACCGTTCCCGGATATTCCGAATCGCGTACCGACCGATCCTGTGGTTGGCATATTGCGCCGTTTCTGTCTTCCATAGCCCGTCAAGCTGCTCCTGTGTCATGCCGATTCCGGTATCCGTAATCTCAAAGCGAACGAAATTCCCTTCCTGCACGGCGCTGACTGTGACCTCACATACACCATCCACCTGATCAAGGCCGTGGACGATGGCATTTTCCACGAAGGGCTGTACGATCAGCTTTGGGATTTTCACATGCCGAACCCCGTCACTGAGCCGGATCTGATAGTTCAGACGCCTGGAAAAGCGAATTTTGTGGATTTGCAGATAGCAGGATACCAGTTCGATTTCATTTTCTACCGGAATCTCCGCCCTGCCCTGGCTCAGCACCAGCCGGAACAGCTGAGACAGCGCCAGAATGCTCTCAGCAAGCTCGTCGTTGTCCTTCTCCATAGCCAGCCAGTACAGAGAATCCAGGGTGTTGTACAGGAAATGGGGATTGATCTGCGCCTGCAGCAGGGCAAGCTCGCTCTCCTTTTCCTGAAGGCGGATTACATAGTTTTCATCGATCAGGCGCTTGATGTCCTCAACCATGTGGTTGAAGCAGTCCGCCACCTCACCGACCTCGTCGGAGGTGTTCACTTCTACTTTCTGGGTGAAATCACCGGCAGAGAATTTCCGAATGGCATCACTAACCTGCCGCAGGGGCTTGGTATACAGCCGGGAGATGATCAGCAGCAGCGGCAGCATTCCCAGCAGGACGCCCAGCAGCAGCATCAAGGGCATATACGCAATGTCCTTGATCTGCTCCCAGCCGTTATACTTTGGAACCACCTTGCAGATGACGCTGGACTTTTCGTCCTGCTGCATATACACGATGTTCACATTGCCATAGGGTACGAAGCCTGCTTCTCCGCTTTCGATTTGTTCAAAGAACTCCTCGCTGAGCAGATACTCGTGGACTTTTTCATCGAAATCTCCGCTGCTGTCCAGCTCCACGCCGTCTGCGCTCAGGATCAGGGCGCTTTCCCGGTGGTTATGAATCAGATTTTTGTACAAATCCTGAAAATAGTCCCGGCTGATGCCGATTACCAGAAACGCAAGGGGTGTTTCCTTGGATAGGTCGTACATTTCCCGGCACAGTACAATCTTGTCCTCCCGGTTCACCAGATAGACCTCTCCTGAATCCCGGGGCACGCATCTCCATATGTAGTGGTATTTGTTCTCCTGCGCTGCGGCGTATACATCCTGCCGCCTGACTGCGGCAAGTTCACTGATATGTACACTGCCGTCCATCCCCCGCAAATAGGGGCGGACGCCGTTTTCCGGGTAGATGGCGATGGTTTTGATATAACCCTTCAGAGACAAAACATCCTGGATCAGCTGGAGCGGCGTATCTTCCTCCCACACCCGGGCGTTTTTGTTCTTCTGGGCGGTGTCATCGTCGGTCACCAGCATTCGCACCTGATTATTGATACACAGATAGGTCGTAAAATCCTTAATCTCCGTCTGTATCACACCAATGCTGTCCGACACTGCCTTTACGGCCCGCAAATCCAAATCCAATTGTTCATTCTGGACTTTTCCGTAATTGACCAGCATGAGCACCACAGTGACCAATACCATAACGGGCGCAAGGGTCAGATAGCCATAAAATATCAGCTTTTTGGTAGCGTTTAAACTGCCGATCCACTGTCCCAGCTTTTTCATACACCCACACCCCGCAATTCTGAAATGGTACTGTTATTTTACCCTTTCACGGCTCCCATGGCAACACCTTTCGTGATATGTTTGTTAAGCAGCACATAAACAATTACCGCAGGCGCCGCCGTCAATGCCATCACCGCAAACTGCACCGCGTAGTTGGAGGAATACTGACCGGTGAATTCCAGCACAGAGAAGGGCAGCGTCTTCCATTTGGGAGAGCTTAAGTAGGTGCTTGCCATAATGAATTCATTCCAGTTATTCAGGAAGGTCATTATGGCAACCGTGGCAATGGAGGACTTCATCAGGGGCGTGACGATCTGAAACAGAATCCGGTAGATTCCGCAGCCGTCGATGACAGCCGCCTCCTCCAGCTCTTTGGGGATTGCTTCCATGAAGCTGGTGGTCAGGAACAGACCCTGGGGCAAAGAAAAAGCCACATAGGGAATCAGCAGCGCCCAGATTGTATCTGTCATACCCAGCGTGCTGTAAATCTTGAAATTCGGCAGCAGCGTGGCGTGAATCGGAATCATCATACCCATCAGCAGCAGGGTTTTCACAAAGCCGCTGAGCCGCCAGTGCATTCTCCGGCAGGCGAAGGCTGCCATGATGGAAATGATCACCACCAGAAAGACCGCCAGCACGTTAATCAGGATGCTGTTTTTTAAGTAAAGCAGGAAGTGCCCGTCAACGAAGGCCTTGACATAGTTGCCCCATTGGATTTTTTTCGGGATAATCAGCAGTCCGCTGGTGAACATTTCCGTACTGCTTGCCAGAGAGAAGTCCAGCAGCCAGATCAGCGGGAAAATCTGAATCACGGCAACCGCGATCAGAATGATCCACAGCGCCAGTTTTCCTACGCTACTCTTGTGTTTCTTCGTCTGTTCCATCAGACTTTCCTCCTTTCAGGGACTGCCGTGTCCTCTCTGTCCCGGAAAATCCAGTTCAGCAGAACCGTTGCCAGCAGGCAGATGATAATGAATACGACGCCGATGGCATTGCCGTATCCGTATTTATATGCCTTGAATGCCTGCTGATACAGGTAGTTGGCAGCAAACTGCGTACTGTTGCCCGGGCCGCCGTTGGTCAAAAGGTAAACCGTCTCCATCTGCTTCAGGGCGGAAATCACCGCCATGGTCACGTTCACCTGAATCACCGGCTTCATCAGCGGCAGCGTAATCCGCAGGAAGGTCTGGCTCTGGGTTGCACCGTCGATGGACGCCGCTTCATACAGAACCGGGTCAATATTTTTGATGCCCGTGTAATAGATGAGCATACCCCAGCCGAAGCCGTGCCAGATCAGAACGATCAGCACAGACCAGATAGCCCGGTCTGTACTGAACCAGTTGATATTTCCCGCTCCGCCAAAGGCTTTGATAATATTGTTCAAAAGGCCAAAGTCCGGGTTGTAGATAAATTTCCACAGATACGCAATAATCGCCACAGAGATAACGTTGGGGATGAAATAGACGCACCGGAAGAAGCTTTCCGCCTTGCCGCCCAGCTTGTCCAGCACTGCCGCCACGATCATGGCCAGTGGATGCTGGATGCAGATAAAACCGATGGCAAGGAACAGGGAGTTCCGCATGGACAGCCAGAACGCCTGGTCGTGCATCAGATTCCGGTAGTTTTCAAAGCCAATAAAATCGAACCGGCCGATTCCCGAGTAATTGGTCATTCCATAGTAGACGCTCAGGCAGATTGGGCCCAGGATTGCGAAAAGGAACAATAGCAGCCCCGGAAGGACCAAGCTCAGGATCACCAGCTTGTTGCTATACATTTTTTTCATAAAAAACTCCTTTTGAAAAAATCCATATAGCTGCCAGGAAACCTTCGACAGCTATATGGATTTTCCTTACCCATTATTTGCAGGAATCACCGATTGCTTTGAGGAAATCGGCAATGCTGATGCTGCCGTTGGATACGCTCTGGATCTCGCTTTCAATGCAGGTCTTGAATGCGGAGGGGCCGCAGTCATTGATGGGGGTACCGGACACGCTGGTAGCGTGATTCACGATGTCCACAATCTGCTTTTGCAGGTCGGTTTCTTTGCCGGTCATGTATTCAGACTGATCCTGTGCGGACATACCAACACCGAATTCCCAGCCATATCTGGAGAGCTTGTCCGGGCGGTACATGTAGTTCAGGAACTTGACAGCCTCTTCCTTCTGGGCAGAGTCCGCAGAAACCGCGTAGCCGCCGCCGTTCCATGCGGCAATGCTGGTAGCGGAGCCCTTGCCGCCTTCCACCATGGGCATGGTGAAGGCCCGGATGTTGGTTCTGATCTCCTCGGGGATGTCCTCATTCAGCGCCATGGAGGTTTCCCAGCTTCCCATATAGAACATGGCCGCCTGACCGTTGGTGAACAGGTTCATGGCTGTGCCATAGTCCTGGGTGTCGTAGCCATTCTGGAACAGACCCGCGTCTGCGGCATCCTTCAGCAGCTGGGTTGCCTTGGCCAGATTCTCGTCAGAGAAGTCGCCGCTGGCAACTGCTTTGGAAACAACAGAGGAATACTCGTCGCCCACCAGCTTGTACAGAACATCCGTCAGATAAATCGCCATAGGCCAGCCATCGCCGCCGTCCATCGCCATGGGGATGATGCCCGCCGCAGTAATTTTACCTGCCAGAGCCAGCAGCTCGTCATAGGTGGCAGGAACTTCCCAGCCGTTGTCCGCGAACATCTTCTGGTTATAGAAAATCACCTGAACATCCGTGTTTCTGGGCAGACCGTAGAGCTTGCCGTCGTAGGTGAAGCCGTTGAGAGAGCCTTCAATGAACTTGTAGTCCTTGTAGTCCTCCGGATTCAGCTCTGCCAGAACGCCGGCTGCTACGACCTCGTCCAGGAACGCGGGCTGCCCCCAAATGCTGACCACATCCGGCATCCCTTCCATGGAGTAGGCCTTGAACTTCGTCTTGTAGGCCTCCTCGTCCAGAGCCTCCACCTCGATCTTGACATTGGGATTCTCCTTCATGTACTCGTCAATGATGGTCTGCTCCACCAGTCCCTGACCGTTCTTTCTATCAGGCAGGTTGGAAAACACCTTCAGCGTCACCGTGCTGTCGCCGCTGGCTTTCGCCTCCGTGGTCTTGGTGCCGCAGCCGGTCAGCAACGCTGCCAGCATTGCAAGCACCAACAAAATGGATACGATTTTCTTCATTGTGTGATCCTCCGTTCTTTTTTATTGGATGACAAAATTGTATCACGGTTATTTGCACAAAAAAAGGCACCATTCTTTTAAAATGGTGTAATATTTTTAACAGTTTATCATGCATGTTGCATGGTTCCAAAAGATGATAACGCAGTATATTATGCAATATAACTAAATATTCTGGCAAAAATTAGCTGTTATGCCAAAAGGCAACAGAGATAACCAGTTTCGCGATATTGGTACTCACTGTAAAAATATGTTTTTCATGTCAGAACACCAACAGAATTTCCAAAGTAAACAACCAAAAGCAGTCCCAGGAAATGCACTTTTCCGGGACTGCTTACGTGTTTATATACCATATTGGAGCCTGAAAGCGGGAAATGTGTTGTCAACTCGGCGAAAATGCGGCTTGTCATAGAATATTAGGGAGAAACTCAGCCGATTATGTCGAAATAGATGGATTGCACTGCTCTGGCTGATGGACGCAGATGCAGCCAGATCTTACAGCGTAATCCTGTGGGGATAGTCGGTTTGAATAAACTGTATCATAATCTGCATCTGATTCTTGGCTAGCGTGCCAGCATTTGCTGCGTTCCAATTCTGCTCTATAGGCATCTCTCTGACTGGTGGGCATCATAATCCTATATCCTTTTTTCTTTCTTCCATAACCTCCAACATCATTCTTGCTCCCATGCGGAAGCTGTTCTGGAACAGCAGGCACTCTGCCATATCCTGAAACTCCCGTAAACTGTCCGCATACCGGGAGAACAACTCCTTCTGCGAATCCGTCATGGTGGTCTGGAGCTTTTCTTCATTCCGGCTAATCAACTGAAGTGCTTCCTTATATTCCGCGGAGGGAAATGTATCATATTCCATCGGCTCAATATTGCCATACCAAAGCTCTTCCAGTATGCTCATGCCCTATCCTCCTCGTAGACCAATTCCCGCAGGATAATCTCCTCTGCCCGGTTTCGGATGTTGTTCATTCGCTGAACCCAAGCCATCGGGTCAGCAGCTTTCAATTCTTCTGTCACTCCCTCGGCCTTTTTCATCTGGTCGATCATCCGCTCCAGCCTGTCCTGCGCCTGCTGGTTCAGGTCAGCAAGATATGTCCACAACTCGCCGGACAGGAGCAGACAGTTGTACTGAATCGGCTTGTGCTCTCTCAGATAGTCCCGGTGCATTCGTCCCCACCTGCCAGTGGGGCGGGATTCTTGCGGCAGCTCAAAGTCTGGAATGTAGTAGTCTCCTACACGAATGTATTGAATCTCCATGGTCATCCTCCTTCCCATCAGAACTCATCATCGAGTTGCGCAACGGCATCGTGGTCGATATTTTCAAACAGGTGGATGTATGTATCCAGCGTAATCTGGATATTGGCGTGACCCAGCAGCTTGGAAATGGTTTTGATGTCCACTTTCTTTGCAAACAGGGTGCTGGCAAATGTATGCCGCAGGGAATGCACTCCCGTCTTTTCAATACCGATGTTTTTGAGCAT
>JBJDYI010000125.1:0-9084 GCA_051867165.1 Faecousia sp.
TTGGCTTCAAGGGCATCTGCCGCAAGGTGCTGATTTTCCTGCTGGTGGGCATCGGTCATATCGTTGACGCGCAGGTGATTGGCAGTGGCGGCGTTATGCGCACGGCTGTCATCTTCTTCTATCTCTCCAATGAAGGCATCTCCCTTATCGAAAACGCAGCCCATCTCGGCCTGCCGGTCCCAGACAAGCTAAAGGCAGTGCTGGAGCAGCTGCACGACCGTGCCGAGAAAGGCGGTGACGAGTAATGGCATACTCGAACAGCTCGATGGTGGTCTACACCAAGCTGAGCCCCAACCATTCCGGCCAACGGACGCACAGTATTGACCGCATCACGCCTCACTGTGTGGTCGGCCAGTGTTCTGTGGAGACGCTGGGCAGTATCTTTGAACCGACCGCCCGACAGGCTTCCAGCAACTATGGCATCGGCGCGGATGGACGTGTCGGCATGTATGTGAAGGAAGAAAACCGCAGCTGGTGCTCCTCCAGCAAAGAAAACGACCAGAGGGCTGTGACCATCGAGTGCGCCTCCGATACCACGGAGCCCTACGCTTTCCGGGATGTGGTCTACCAGACGCTGATCAAGCTCTGTGTGGACATCTGCAAACGGAACGGAAAGACAAAGCTCCTGTGGCTGGGCGATAAGGATACGACGCTGGCCTACACTCCAAAGGCCGACGAGATGGTCCTGACGGTCCACCGCTGGTTTGCAAACAAGTCCTGTCCGGGAAACTGGATGTATGCGCGAATGGGTGATCTGGCCAGCAAGGTCACAGCAGAACTCGGCGGCGCTGCGCAGGAGCCTGCGAAGGTCACTGGCACGCAGGCCACCGCACTGGCGGACCTTTCCGAAGCCGACGTGATCAAGAAGGTCGGCAGCCTTTTCACCTCCGACATGAAAAAATCTGGCGTCCTCGCCTCCGTGTCTCTGGCGCAGTTCATTCTGGAGTCCGGCTACGGTAAGTCCGAACTGGCCCAGAACGCCAACAACCTCTTCGGCATGAAGAAATCCCTCTCCGGGAACAACTGGTATGGCTCCACGTGGGACGGCCAGTCCGTGTACACGAAGAACACACAGGAAGATGATGGCACAGGCAAGCTCTACACCATTACAGCTGATTTCCGAAAGTATCCCTGCATTGAGGACTCCATCGCCGATCACAGCGCCTACCTTCTGGGGGCCATGAACGGAAACAAGCTCCGCTACGATGGCCTGAAGGGCTGCAACGACTACAAAAAGGCCATCCAGCTCATCAAGGACGGCGGGTATGCGACCAGCACCACCTACGTTTCCAGCCTCTGCAGCATCATTGAAAAGTGGAACCTGACGCAGTATGACGCAGCTCCTTCCGATGGGGAGGACAAGCCCGCCTCTGCTTGTACCGCTGCTATGGTCATCGCCGTGGCCGTAGAACAGATCGGCTACAAGGAAAAGAGGTCCAATTCCCAGCTTGACGATAAGAGCGCCAACGCCGGGTCCGGCAACTACACCAAGTATGCCAGAGACTTCGACCAGAAGTATCCCAAATGGTACAACGGGAAGAAGAACGGCTTTGCATGGTGCGACATGTTCGTAGACTGGTGCTTCCTGACGGCCTTTGGCTATGAGAAGGCGCTATCCCTCCTCTGCCAGCCGGAACGCTCTGCAGGCGCGGGATGCACGTACTCCCTGCGGTACTTTAAGAACAAGGGCCAGTTCTATACCAAGGACCCGCAGCCGGGAGATCAGATCTTCTTCGGAACCTCGCTCGACAACAGTACGCACACCGGCATCGTGGAATCGGTGGATAAAAAGCAGGTGCATACCATTGAAGGCAACACCAGCGATCAGGTGGCGAGGAGAAGCTACTCGCTCACCAACAGCCGCATCCTTGGCTATGGCAGACCTGCCTATGATTCTGCCGGAGCTGCGGCTCCGGTCACGCCTGCCACTCCTGCCGCACCGCAGACCACGGACGTTCCCTTCCGCGTAAAGATCAGTATCCGGAACCTGAACATCCGCAAGGGACCAGGCACCAACTACAGCCGCACCGGCTCCTATACCGGCATCGGCGTGTTCACTATCGTGGACGTGCAGTCCGGGCAGGGCTCCGATACCGGCTGGGGTAAGCTCAAGTCCGGCGCGGGCTGGATCAGCCTCGACTATACCAAGAAACTGTAACCGACCTTCTGGGCCTGTGGGAGAAATCCTGCAGGCCCACTTTTTTTGTTTCTGCCCGCTCAAATCGGCTTCCAATCTCCAGTGGAAGGTGAAGGCCAAGCCTTCGGATTGGAGGTCAATATGACAAACGAACAGAGGATAAAGATCACAAACCTCCGGCATCAGGGGTACGGCTACACTGCCATCGCCAACGCTGTCGGTCTGTCTAAGGATAGCGTCAAGGCTTACTGCAGGAACCACGGTCTGGCCGGTGAAGTAGCGTCAGCTCACACCCTTGCGGAAGTGTCTCCGGATGGGTGCCTGAACTGCGGTACGCCAATTATACAACGTCCTAAAGTAAAGAAACGGAAATTCTGTTGCAGTGATTGCCGCATTAGTTGGTATAAGGCAAACCCGGACCGGCTGAACCTTAAGGCCGTGTACGAATATGTTTGTCCGACGTGCGGCAAGCACTTCTCCGCCTATGGTAACAGCCACCGAAAATACTGTTCCCACGCCTGCTATATCGCTGGCCGGTTTCGAGGCGGTGACGGTGCATGACACCGGAGGAGCTCCGTAATGATATGCTTTACCATATGGCTTTGTCGATGGCCAAAACCATGCTGGAAAAGGGCCTGCTCTCGCCAGAAGAATACGCTGAAATTGATACCATTCTGCTGCAAAAATACCAACCATATTTGGGTAGATTATTCTCAGAAAACACTTGCTATGTATCAAGTTTAGAGTGATAAATAGCAGTGCGTAAGGAGGGATAGCGCTTGAAAACCATCGAAAGGATAGACAAAAAAGCGCCGGTTCTGCCCAGGAAAAAACGAGTCGCCGCTTACGCCAGAGTGTCCATGGAGTCGGAGCGGATGCAGCACTCGCTCTCCGCACAGGTGAGCTACTACAGCGCTCTTATCCAGAAGAACCCGGAATGGGAATACGCTGGCGTTTACGCCGATTACGGTATTTCTGGGACAGGCATGAAGGGCCGCGATGAGTTCAAGCGGATGCTGGCTGACTGTGAGGCCGGAGCTATCGACATAATACTCACGAAGAGCATACAGCGATTTGCCCGTAACACGGTGGACCTGCTTAACACAATCCGGCACCTGAAGGAGCTGGGAATTGAGGTCCGTTTCGAGAAGGAAAACATCCACTCCCTCAGTGGTGACGGTGAACTGATGCTCACAATCCTCGCTTCCTTTGCGCAGGAAGAGAGTCGCAGCATTTCTGAGAACTGCAAATGGGGCATCCGCAAACGCTATGAACGCGGAGAGACTGGCGGCTGCAAGATTTACGGCTATAGGACCAAGGACGGCAATCTGGTCATCCACGAGGAGGAAGCCGCCGTAGTCAGACGCATTTTTCAAATGTTTCTGGACGGCGATTCCTGCTACAGCATAGCGCAGAAGCTGAACGCGGAGGGTGTTCCCTCCTACCACCGGAAGAGGTTCAACGGTGAGGTCATTGGCGTCATGCTCCGGCAGGAAAAGTACACCGGCTGCACGCTGGCCCAGAAGTTTTATGCAGAGAACCACATAACGCACAAGCTGACGAAGAATAAAGGCGAGCTGCCCATGTTCTTTATAGAGGAGACGCATCCAGCCATCATCAGCATGGAGATGTTTCAGGCTGCTCAGAGGGAATTCGCAGATCGCTATGGCGTCAAGATCGAGAACGGGATTGCCCAAACCGCAGGCTACTTCTACCACCGGGATGGAGAGGCCGGACCGCACCCGCCGCACAGGAAACCACATTGGTCAGAGGAACAGAGAAAATCCCACTCCGAGTATTTTCGGAATCGTGAAACGGCTATTTGCCGATACGAGTTTTCACACTTCATTGAGTGCGAGAACTGCCACGGCCATCTTCAGGCGCAGCTCCGGCACTTCGTGGATGGCTCCTCTGAGGTAGCTTGGATTGACCCGGAGCATAACGAGAGAGCGAAAGGCACGCCAAGGCCGCTTGCTTTCCGGGACAGTGCTCTGAAAAAACAGATTGCAGACGCGCTGGGCTGGGAGGCATTTGACGCGGACGCCATGCTTGAGACGCTGACGAAGATCGGCGCGAACGTGAACGTCATCACCCTCTACTTCAAAGACGGGCATACGCAGTCATTCGAGTACATCCCGCCAAAGCAGATTCACCGGAAGCGAAAGGAGACGCCCTGATGGCAACCGTAACAAAGATACCCGCGACACTTAGCCGATTCACGGCGGCCCCGTTGGCCAGCATGGCTAAACGCAAGGTCGCCGCCTATGCCCGCGTCAGCACAGACCATGAAGAACAGCAGTCAAGCTATGAGGCGCAGGTGGATTACTACACCCATTACATCCAGAGCCGCGACGATTGGGAGTTTGTCGACGTCTATGCAGACGAAGGCATCACCGGGTGCAATACCAAAAACCGCGACGGGTTTAACCGGATGGTGGAGGACGCCCTTTCCGGTCGTATCGATTTAATCATCACGAAGTCGGTGAGTCGCTTCGCCCGGAACACCGTGGATAGCCTTACCACCATCCGAAGGCTCAAGGAGCACGGCACAGAATGCTATTTTGAAAAGGAGAATATCTGGACCTTCGACGGTAAGGGCGAGCTGCTCCTGACGATCATGTCCAGCCTTGCGCAGGAGGAAAGCCGCAGCATTTCTGAGAACTGCACATGGGGCCAGCGGAAGCGCTTTGCAGACGGCAAGGTTACGGTGCCCTTCGGACGTTTTCTCGGCTACGACCGTGGTGAGGACGGCAACCTTGTAGTGAACCCGGAGCAGGCCAAGCTGGTCCGCCGTATTTACGGGCTTTTCCTTACCGGCATGTCACCAACCCTGATTGCCCGGACACTCACGAATGAGGGCATCCCGACGCCCTCTGGCAAGGAAAAATGGTACGCCACCTCTATCAAGAGCATCCTGACAAATGAAAAGTACAAGGGCGATGCGCTTCTGCAAAAATCCTACACCACGGACTTCCTGACGAAGAAAACGAAGAAAAACGAAGGTGAGATTCCGCAGTACTACGTCAAGGGTAACCACGAAGCGATCATCGACGAGAAGACCTTTGCACTGGTTCAGACAAAAATGGCTGCCCGGACCAAGGGCCAGAATCGCATTAGCTCCGTCAGCATCTTTTCCAGTAAGATCAAGTGCGGCGACTGCGGAAGCTGGTACGGCTCAAAGGTGTGGCACTCCACAGATAAGTATCGGCGGGTCATCTGGCAGTGCAATCACAAGTTTGACGGTGAAAAATGCACCACACCGACGCTCACAGAGGACGAGATTAAAAGGCTTTTCCTGCAAGCCGCCAATATCGCCATCACGGAGCGGGAGGAGCTGATCTCCGTGTTTGAATCGTACATGGCTCCAAAGCTGGCGACTGATGCGCTGGAGCGGGAGCTGGCTGAGGTTGAGACGGAGCTCAACGTGGTAAGCGGCCTCATAGATAACTGTATCCATGAAAATGCAAGGATTGCCCTTAACCAGACAGCCTATCAGGAGCAGATTGCGGCCTTGGAGGCGAGGCTCAATCAGGCCGAGGCAAAGAAGGCTGATGTGATCGCTGAAATCACCCGGAGACAGGCAAGGCGTCAGGAGATTGACCAGCATTTCCAGTACCTGCGGAAGCTGGACCTTCTGACAGAGTTCCGGGATGATGACTGGCTTGCGATGGTGGATTACATGACGGTCCACAGGAAAGACGAGGTCTGGGTCACGTTTAAGGACGGAAGTAAAATAAAGGCAGGGCTGTGAAATGCGAAACCGGGCAGGGCAGATTCTGCGTGAGCGCCGTCTGGAGCTCGGCCTGACGCAGGAAGAGGTGGCTTTGGAGCTACACATGAGCATCCACCAATACCAGCGATACGAATACGGAGAACACCAGCTCTCGAATTGTCCCATGAAGGTGGGCCTCCGTATCTGCGCCGTCCTCGAGCTGGACCCATACGAAATTATTTTTGAGAGCGAACCATAAGGCCTGCCCTCTTGCCCACACTTCGCGGACGTCTGCGGAGGTGGGCTTTTTTCATCAATTTTACGCCAAAATACGTCTGCGCAGACGTGGATAAACCTCCTACTCTATGCAAATATGGTACTGCCATTATGGCAAATCTAACATCCTTTCGGGAAGGAGGTTATGAACGTGTACGCAGCAATGAAATACAGTAAGCGGGAGGTGATGGTATGGAAGATGTTCGGCAGGTTGCTCAGGAACGAGCATCGCGTCCGAAGAAAGCCCCGGTAGGTGCCAGCTTTGAATCCGAACGTCAGCGATCCAAAAACGCGCTTGTAAAACAGATCGCCTCACAGGACGGAAGAAACGTACGGATGATCGCCGCCGCCACCGAAACGCCGGAGGAGAAACGGATTCTCCGGGTGGCCGCATACTGCCGCGTCTCGACAGATGATATCGATCAGGCCCTTTCCATCCACCTCCAGATCCAGCAGTACATGAAAAAGATCAAGGAGAACCCCAACTGGAAGTACGCGGGCTGCTATGTCGATGACGGCTTTTCTGGCACGAACACGGACCATCGGCAGGGCTTTCAGAAGCTCATGAAGGACTGTATGGACGGTAAAATCGACATGGTTATCACGAAGGCAGTGAGTCGCTTCGCTCGAAATCTGATGGATTGCATCGGCTGGGTCGAAGCCCTGCAGAACCACGATCCTCCAGTCCGGGTCTTTTTCGAGCAGGAGAATCTGGACACCATGTCCCAGACCAGCGGCATCATTCTATTCGTCCTGGCAATGGTGGCGCAGGAGGAAAGCCACATGAAAAGCGAGGCGATCCTGCTCTCGCTGGAGTGGCGTTTCAGTCGAGGCCGCTTCCTGACGCCGCGCCTTTTCGGCTATGACAAGATCGAGGTTCCGGATGGCTTCGGTGGCAAGAAAAAGGTGCTGTCCGTCAATGAGAATGAAGCCCGTGTTGTGCGCTGGATGTACTCCACGCTGGTCAACGGTGGCTCTCCGGAGGAGATGGCAGAGGTTCTTACCGAGATGGCGATTCCCACCGGGGGCCGACGACGGGACGGAACCATGAACACCCACTGGACCGCCAGTGGTGTCGTGTCCATCCTGCGCAACGAAAAGCACTGTGGCGACGTGCTGGCCCGAAAGACCTACACGCCCAACTATAAGGACCACAAATCCAAAAAGAACAATGGCAAGAAAAACAAGTATTTTCAGCCAGATCACCACGAGGCCATTGTCAGCCGCTCCATGTGGAATGCCGCCCAGCGGATTCTCAACAGCCGGAAGTATGGCCATGAGGGCACCTACCTTCCCATGCGCATCATCGATCACGGTGCTCTTGCCGGGTATATCTCCATGAACCGTGCTTGGGCAGGCTTTGACTTTGAGGATTACTACCGCGCCGGTCAAATCGCCATGGGTATGCTCGACGAGGATTTGGAAGTGGATCTGGCCTCGGAGTATCTGCCAGAAGGCGGACGACGCATTGGCGGTCTTGTCGACGACCACGGCATTGCACAGATCGCCCGCGATCTCACTGCCGCTGAGCAGGAGATCAAGGACGAGCTTGAGGGTAAAACCGTGGAGGCTGCGGAGAATCAGGCCAAGGAAGACGCCGTGAAATCCTTTCAGGTGGTCAGTGGAGATATGTTCTCCCGCGTCCATGAGCCTGTCATTCGTATCACGACAAAGGGCATCACGTTCAATAAAAGCTGTGTCTCGAAGCTGCCCGATGCGGAGAACGTGGAACTCCTATTTAATCCTGTGGAGCGCATGATGGTCATTCGCCCCTGCAGGCCGGACCATCCCAACGCGATTCCGTGGGACGCCAAGTACAAAAGCGCAGCGCCTCTGTGCAAGGTCCTCTATGACAGCATGGGCTGGGAGACGGATTACGCCTTTCGGGTCCCATGCCAGGCCATTAAAAACCCCAACGCAGCGGTCCTCGGAGACACGGTGCTTGTCTTTGATCTGGACAACTACGTGGGCCGCGCTATGAGCAAAAAGGATGAAGTTATCATTGCCCGGAAAGAAGCGGCAGCCAATACCGAGGAGCGGGAGGACGCCAAGAGCTACTACTATCCGCCCGATGAGGATGAGCCGCAGGAAATCCGGGATATGGAAGAAAAGTTTCAGCAGGCCGTGGAGGTAAACAAGAAGCTCTTCGGTACCCCGGCTTTTCAGCACAATTCCGGTGTGCGCGGCTTAAGTGCGGAGAGCTCTGATGAGGAGTGGGACATGATGGTAGAAGCGAGACCGCTGGATATCACCCACACCGTTGATGCCGGTACCGTGGATGACCTGCTCCTTGAGATTATGGATGACCCACCGGTCCTTCCACAGAGCCAGGAAGCCTATCCGGGCGAGCCCATCGTGGTCGAGCCCATGGGCGAGGAGGAATGAACCATGCAGACGTCCCGAAACCCGGCAAAGAGCCGCCCGCTATCTGCAAATGTAAAGCGTCTGATGCGCCTTGCGCGGGCATCGCCGCAGAACAGTCAGGTCATCAAGGTGGCGCGGCAGTTTACAGGGCGTGATCTGGCCTACTGCCATAAGCAGGGCAACCTGTTCATGGAGGCCGCCTCTATGGGCTTTTCTATGGAGGAGTTCGCGCCCCTATTCATGACAAGCCAGCTGGCAGGCGTCTTTGACGTCAGCTTCGCCGCCGCAAACGGCATGGAGAATGATGAGCTCTCCAACCTGCTCCGTATCCCTATGCTGCTGAAAAGCCCGGAGGTGATCGTGGAAGCCCTTTACTGGATCGACGATATTGTCTCCAAGGCTGAGGACGACCAGAACAAGAGTCTGCTGCTCTCACAGGCCTATGAGGCTGAGCGGCTGCGGCTGCCACCGGCTCTGGCGGAGCTGCCCGAAGAACCCAATCGAAATCTAGACGAGCTGTCCTACGCCTATTGGCTGGGCTATATCTACCGCTGTGAATGCCTGCTCCACGAAGAGTCCAGCCGGATGGTATATG
>JBJDYI010000126.1:0-2427 GCA_051867165.1 Faecousia sp.
AAGATCCGTTATAAAAAGGATGTCGTCATCACAGATCAAATTGCAAAAGAGTTATTTGACTGCGCAGCCATGGGCGCACAATTGGATCAGCGCATGGAAAAAATTCAGCATAGCGTTGAGTCCTCATCCTTCAGATCTTCTGCCGACGATAATGTTGAGTGAGAAAACACTTCTAAGGTTCACCATCATCCACTGCTCAGGATGTAATTTTTGTAATGGAAACTCCTGCAGAATTGATGCCGACATGACATGCAATGCTGCAGGGCAGAGGAACGTATTCGATCTGCGCATCCGGAAATGCGGATTGAACCATCCGAAGCCACCGCTGGATACGTTCCTCATCCTCCAGCGTTCCCGCAACATTAAACTGAAGCTTGGAATCGGGAATCGAAGCAAAGCGCTCCAAACGATCCCTGCGAATCGCTTCCAACATCTTTTTTCCAGCCATCACCGTGCCTCTCGACTTTGCAAAGACATCCAGCTTATCGCCCTGAATGGTCAGAACCGGCTTGAGATGGAGTATTGTCGCCAGTGTCGCAACTGCTGGCGTGATTCGGCCACCTTTCTTCAGATAGTCCAGTGAATCGACCATGATATAGATGCTCGCATCGTAGGCGCAGGCTTCCAGACGATATTTGATCTCCTGTGCAGCCGCACCGTTCTGGGCAAGGCGAAGCGCACTGTATACGGATTCCCGCTGCGTAACTGAAATCCGATGATTGTCCACCACCTGAACACGGCCACCATAGGCGTCTGCCATCTGAGCGGCATTTTCACAGGAACTGCTCAGTCCGCTGGACATGGGAATGTGGACAATTTCTTCGTAGCCCTCCGCCAGAATCCTGTCCCACAGATCCATGACCTGTCCGGGTGAAGGCTGGGATGTGGAAACGGCCCTGTGCTGCCGCATGGCATCGTAAAGGAGGGCGCTGTTCATATCCTCGCCCTCCAAATATGTCTCTCCCTCGATGTTCACGGGCATCGGCAGGAGGTACAGCCCTGCTTCACGGGCTTCAACACAGGTGATTCCGCTGTTCGTATCCGTCGAAATTGCAACCTTCATCGTGTATTCTTCCTCCTGTCAGTTGACACGTTTGTCTCCCCAGAAAAACAGGGAAATGGTGCCAGGACCGGTATGACTGCCGATGGTCGCGCCGATGGGAAAGATCTCCACTTTCCCGTTCAACTGTGGAAAGCGGCTCTCAACCATCTCCGCAACAGTCTGCGCATCCTCCATGCACAGTGATTGACAAAGGAAGCATTTTCCACTGTACTCCGTCCCGTTTTCTGCATGAAGCTCCATCATTTCAACAACGCGCTTCATGACTCGCCGCTTGCCGCGCAGTTTTTCCCTGGGTATTAGATGTCCTTCATGATCCATGTTGAGCAGCGGGCAGATGTTCAATACCGTGCCGATTGCACCTGCCGCCTTGGAGATCCTGCCACCCCGCACATAGAAGGACAGGTCGGTGGAGAAGAACCAGTGGTGCATGCGCAGCTTGTTTTCCTCCAGCCACGCATACAGCTCGTCGATGGTAGCTCCACGATCACGCATATCTGCCAGCGTTTCCATGATCAGGCCGTAACCGCTGGACGCACCCAGGGAGTCCACGATGTACAATTTGCGCTCCGGATACTTCTCTGCCAGCATGTCTCTTGCGATGCATGCGGAATTATAGGTACCCGTCAACCCCGTGGAAAGCGTAACGTGGAGAATATCCAGGCCCTGTTTTAGTAACTCTTCAAAGCGCTCCAGATATTCCTCCGTGCTAACCTGAGAGGTTTTGGTGTCTGCACCGCCAGCCATTCTGCGGAACAACTCCTCCGAGGGCATCGACGTGCCCATGTCATCCTGATATTCAATACCATCTACCGTGAATTTGAAGCAGAGATAGCGCAGATCCCGTTTCTGCATGCGCTCCGGAGTCAGATCCACCGTTGAGCAGCAGCTGAGAACGTAGTTATTCATATTTTCATGCCTCCCTTGACATTTCCCGCACATCTGTTATACTTGAAACAATTGTATCATATTGATCTTACTCTATCAATGACCACATGTGAGACAGTTTTTTTAATCCTGACTCATAATCTGGAGGGGATTACTTTGGACAAACGAAAAGTCGCCAACCAGCGTGTCAAGCAGTGTATCACCAATGCATTGTTTGAACTGATGCAGGAGAAGAACCTGTCCGATATCCGGATCACAGAGCTGATTGAACGTGCGGGCGTGGCGCGGGCCTCATTCTACCGCAATTACCGCGCAAAGGAGGATGTGCTCATCACACTGATCCGGGATGTGCTCGATTCATTCAGCGAGGAAATCCGTCTGGATCAGGGTACGTTCTATACCTATGACAACATCCTGCTGAGCTTTCAATACTTTCAGCGGAACCGGGAGTACGTCCTGAACCTGTACCACTCGGGCTT
>JBJDYI010000127.1:0-9012 GCA_051867165.1 Faecousia sp.
GGATTCATGGTGGTCATCCACATCATCTCCGGGTCGTTTTCGCCCAGACCCTTGGACCGCTGGATGGTGACCTTCTTTCCTTCCAGTTCTTTGAGAATTTTCTGCTTCTCAGACTCATTGTAGGCAAACCAGGTCTTGTCCTTGCAGGTGATTTCAAACAGGGGAGACTCTGCAATATACACATAGCCATCCCGGATCAGCGTGGGACACAGCCGGTACAGCATGGTCAGAATCAGGGTGCGGATCTGGAAACCGTCCACGTCGGCGTCGGTACAGATGACCACTTTGTTCCATCTAAGGTTGTCGATGTCAAAGTTGCTCAGCTCCTTGGCCTTCTTGCCCTGTACCTCGACACCGCAGCCCAAAACCTTCATCAGGTCGGTGATGATGGGTGAAGCGAAAATTTTGGTATAGTCCGCCTTCAGGCAGTTGAGAATCTTGCCGCGGACAGGCATAATGCCCTGGAATTCCGCGTCCCGGCTCAGCTTGACAGAACCCAATGCGGAGTCGCCCTCCACGATGTAGAGTTCCCGGACACTGGTATCCCTGCTGCGGCAATCCACGAACTTCTGAACCCGGTTGGCAATATCGATGGAGCCTGACAGTTTTTTCTTGACGTTGGACTTGGTTTTTTCGGCGGACTCTCTGGCCCGTTTGTTCACGAGAATCTGCTCGGCTGCCCGGGTGGCCTCCTGGGCGTTCTCAATGAACCAGACCTGCAGTTTTTCCTTAAAGAAGGACACCATGGCATCCTGGGTGAACTTGGAATTGACAGACTTTTTGGTCTGGTTTTCAAAGCAGCCGATGGTGGAGAAGCAGTTGGTCACCAGCACCAGGGAATCCTGGATGTCCTGGAAGATGATTTTGCTCTCGTTCTTGGTGTATTTGTTGCTATCCCGGAGGAACTTGTCAAAGGCGGCGGTAAAGCCCAGGCGCACAGCCCGGTCGGGGCTGCCGCCGTATTCCAGCCAGGAGGAATTGTGGTAGTATTCCAAATGGCTCACCTGCTTGCTGAAACAGAAGGAGCAGGTGATCTTCAGTTTCATTTCGGGACGGTTTTCCGCATCCCGACCCCGGCGCTCTGTTTCCCAGAAGGTGGGCATGGTGAAGGCATTGTCCCCCACCAGTTCCTCGATATACTGGCGGATACCGCTTTCATAGCAGAATTCTTCCTCTTCAAATTTTTTGCCCACCTGGTTGCGGAATTTGAAATGGATGCCCTTGTTTACCACTGCCTGACGGCGCAGCACATCCCGGTAATATTCCACGGGGATGTTGATATCGGTGAACACTTCCCTGTCGGGCCGCCAGTGGAACCGGGAGCCGGTCTTTTTCCGGTCCGTATCCGCTTTTTCCATGTCACCGACAATCCGGCCCTTTTCAAAGTGGAGATCATAACGGTGCCCGTCCCGGCGGACGGTGACATCAAAAAATTCAGAAGCATACTGGGTGGCACAGGAGCCCAGACCATTCAGGCCCAGAGAATACTCATAGTTCTCACCATTTTCGCCGTATTTGCCGCCAGCATACATTTCGCAGAACACCAGTTCCCAGTTGTAGCGCTTTTCCTTTTCATTCCAGTCCACAGGGCAGCCCCGGCCAAAGTCCTCCACTTCCACGCTGAGGTCCTCATAACGGGTGACGATGATGGTATCGCCGTGGCCCTCTCTTGCCTCGTCAATGGCGTTGCTGAGTATCTCAAAGACCGAATGTTTGCAGCCCTCCAAGTCATCGGAGCCAAAGATGACCGCAGGACGCTTACGCACCCGGTCCTCACCCTTCAGCATCGAGATGCTGGAATTTCCATATTGCTCTTGTTGCTTTTTCATAGCCATAGTCATACCTGCCAAAAGTTATCCATAATAATTCTATTATATTATATTCAGAACCGAATAAAAAGTCAAGTTGGCCCAAAATCAGGTTGCTTTCAGAGCCGTGCAGCGTTTTTCCATGCCTGATGGAACCTTTCCTCCGCAGGCTATATGCCCTGTTCTGCAGAGGGTCTCCAGCACCTCCTGCGAGGAAGGTACCCCTCCCCTGCAAGCTTCGTTGGTTCGACATAGAAAAAGGATGATGATTCTATACAAGAAAGACGCGACTATTTTCATTTCCCCTCTTGTTTTTTTCAACCTGTGCGGTTATAATAACCCGGAATAGATAAACATTAGGAGGTCATATTTATGGCTGTCAGAATTGAAAAAGAAACCATCATCGGCGATGTGCTGGACATCGCTCCCCACGCTGCTCCCCTGTTCTTCGCCATTGGCATGCACTGCCTGGGCTGCCCTCACTCCCGTGGTGAGACCGTGGAAGAAGCCTGCATGGTCCATGGCGTGGACTGCGACTCCTTCCTGACCCAGCTGAACTACTTTCTGGAGGCTTACGAAGCCAACGGCGGCGAGTTCCCCGAGGAGAACGCCTAATTGCAAAGTCAGCAGGAGCGGAGTTTCCGCTCCTGTATTTTTGGGAGGAAATACCATGAAACTTCCCCTTTCTGCCAGGCTGCTCGCCTGCGCCGGGTTTGTCCGGCCCGGAGATCGGGTGGCAGACATCGGCTGTGACCATGGATATCTGGGCATCCATCTTCTGAAAAACGGCATTGCCAGTTCCATGATCGAGTCCGACATCAACATCGGTCCCCTGGAAAGCGCCCGGCGGAATGCCGCCAAATTCGGTGTCCATGATAAAATTACGTTCCATCTGTCCGACGGCGCGGAGTCTATCCCCCGGGATTTTGACACTCTGGTCTGCGCCGGAATGGGCGCAGATACCATCATTTCCATTTTGAGCAACGCCCACTGGCTGGAAAATCCCCGCTACCGTCTCATTTTGCAGTGCCAGAGCAAGCGGCCGGAGCTGCGGCAGTGGCTTTACGATGCCGGATACCGGATCAACCGGGAAACTCTTGCCAAGGATGGGAAATTCGTCTACTCCATTATGGAGGTGGTCTTTGACCCCGGATACCGCATTGATCCGGTCCAGGCCTACATCACCCAGCAGCTTTTGGAGGATCACCATCCCCTGCTGCCGGAATACTATGAGCGGGTAAAGTCCGGTGTTGAGATGACCATCTTTGGGTTAAAGCGGGCAAATGATGACCGGCTTCCCATCTACGAAACCATTTTAGAAGATTTGACCGCAATGGAGGAACAGATTTATGGCAACCGTGGGTGATATTTTGACGTTTGTGGAATCCCTGGCTCCCCGGGCCATGAAAATGGATTGGGACAACGCAGGGCTGCTCTGCGGACGCAGGGAACGGGAGGTTCAAAAGATCCTGGTGGCTCTGGATCCTTTTCAGTCAGTCATTGCGGAAGCCATGGCATTGGGCGCTGACTGCATCGTCACCCACCATCCTCTGATTTTCCGCAATCCGCTCATGGCCGTCAATGAAGACACCGAAGCCGGCCGCTGTGTGCTGACCCTCATTGAGCAGGGCATCGCCGCCATCAATGCCCACACCAATTATGATGTGGCGCCTGATGGGGTCAATGATGTACTGGCCCGGACACTGGGACTGGAAAACATCACGGTCATCAGCCCTGAGGGTATCGATGACCAGGGTCGTCCCTGGGGGCTTCTGAGAGCCGGTACCGTGGCAGAACAATCCCTGTCCGATTTCCTGTGCACCGTAAAGGAGTGTCTTTGCTGCCGCGGTCTGCGGTATGTGGACAGTGGTCGGCCCGTCCGCTGCGTTGCCGTGGGCGGCGGCTCCTGTGCCGACGAAATGGGTGATGCTCTGGCCGCCGGCTGTGACACCTTCGTCACTGCTGATGTCAAGTATAACCAGTTCCGCACCGCTTTTGAACTGGGACTGAATCTCATTGATGCCGGCCATTTTCACACAGAAAACCCCGCCATGGCCCCTCTGGCAGAAAAGTTACAGGCCGCGTTCCCGGAAGTAACTGTGATTCTTTCTGAAAATCATCAGGATTGCATGAAATTCTATTGATTTTCTCCTTTCAATCTGCTAAAATAGATAGGCTTATTGAAACTTTATTCGAGAAAGGGTAGATAGATTTATGTCCGGACATTCCAAATGGCATAACATTCAGAAAACCAAGGGCGCACAGGACGCCAAGCGCGCAGCTGCCTTCACCAAAATCGCCAAGGAGCTGATCGTGGCCGTGAAGGAAGGCGGCGGCATCGCCGATCCTGCCAACAACTCTCGCCTTGCCACCGTTATCACAAAGGCCAAGGCTGCCAATATGCCCAATGACAACATCAAGCGCTGCCTGGAGAAGGCAAGCGGTGCCGGCGGCGGTGACAACTATGAGACCATCACCTACGAAGGCTACGGCCCCGGCGGTGTGGCTGTCATCGTAGAGACCATGACCGACAACCGTAACCGTACCGCAGGCTCCATGCGCCACCACTTCGACAAGTTTGGCGGCAATCTGGGCGCTTCCGGCTGCGTTTCCTGGTCCTTTGACAAAAAGGGCGTGTTGGTCATCGACAACGAAGATGGTGAACTGGACGAAGAAGAAGTCATGATGGATGCCATGGATGCCGGCGCGGACGACTTTGAGGCCGAGGACGATGTCTTCACCATCTACACCCAGCCCGATGACTTCAACGATGTGGTTTCCAACCTGAGCAAATACACCTTCTCCTCCGCTCAGATCGAAATGGTTCCCCAGAACTACCAGAAGCTGGAGAGCGAGGAGCACATCGCTCTGATGGAAAAGCTGCTGGACATCATGGAAGATGATGACGATGTCCAGAACGTCTGGCACAACTGGGAAGAATAATAGAGCAAAGCAGAGCCACCCTTCCATTGCGGGAAGGGTGGTTTTTGTCGTACAAAAAGACAGCAGCACCGTTTCCGGTGCTGCTGTTGCTGTTTTAAGGGGATTAGTCCTTCTTGTCCTCATACAGCATGGCGGCAGCCACGCACAGGGACAGGAATGCATGCTCCTCGGAGCTGGAGCGGGAAGCAATGGCCACGGGAACCTTGGTTCCGGCCAGAACGCCGCAGGCATTGTTGGCCGCAGACATAGACAGCACCTTCATAACGGTATTGCCGGCCATGACGTTGGGCATCAGAACGGCATCGAACTCGCCGCAGTAGGGGCAATCGAAATTCTTCAGCCGGGCAGCTTCCTTGCTGACAATCAGGTCCCAGGGAATGGGGCCAGCCAGTTCACAGTCCGCAATGGGCTCCATCTTATGGCTGCGGACGATGTTCTGGGCTTCCACGGTATCGCGCATATGGAAGCTGGGCTTCTCCACCAGGGCCAGAACAGCCACCTTGGGCCGCTCAATGCCCAGATGATTCAGAACATAGACCAGGTTTTTGATGACCTTCTTGCGCTGGCCCTCGGAGGGGTTGATCAGCACGGAAGTATCGGACAAGGCAAGGACTTTGTCATAGTAAGGGACCTTAACCAGAGCAACCTCGCTGACCAGTCCAGTGGTCAGACCGTTCTTCTTGTCCAGGATGGGCATCAGGAAGTTACGGGTGGAGGTATTACCGCGGACCAGCACGTCACCCAGGCCATCGTTGATGATGTCGATAGCCCGCTTCATGTAGACATGGTAGTCGGTGTTGATCTCATAGTCAGGCACATGGCTGATGGTATAGCTGCGATCAATCAGGCCCAGCTTTTGCAGCATATCCTTGATCTTGTCTTCGTTGCCCACCAGGATGGGACGGCAGAAACCCTGGGCTTCCGCGTCAAAAACAGCCTTCAGAATATTTTCACAATCTGCGCCAGCAACAACCATACGGGCAGGACGATCCAGGGACATGGCCCGCTGGATGACAAAGTCAAACTCTTTTTCGTAAATATGCATAAAATTCTATTCTCCTTTTGATTGATTACAGCAGACCCAGGCCAGAATTGATCAACAGGAACAGGGGAGCGAACACCAGTGCCACAACAGTCATCAGCTTGATGAGGATGTTGATGGAGGGGCCGGAGGTATCCTTGAAGGGGTCACCGACGGTATCGCCAACAACAGCTGCCCGGTGGGCATCGCTGCCCTTGCCGCCATGGTTGCCTTCCTCAATATACTTCTTGGCGTTGTCCCAGGCGCCGCCGGCGTTGGACATGAACAGAGCCATCAGAACACCGGTCACCAGAGCGCCGGCCAGCAGGCCGCCCAGAGCGGAAGTGCCCAGCACAATACCAATGATCAGGGGTGCGATAACGGACAGAACGCCGGGAACCAGCATCTCATGCAGGGCAGCCTGGGTGGAAATGGCCACGCAGGAGGTATAGTCAGGCTTACCGGTGCCTTCCAGAATACCGGGGATGGTACGGAACTGACGGCGGACTTCCTCGATCATTTTGTAAGCTGCCTTGGAAACGGAGTCCATGGTCAGTGCGGAGAAGAAGAAGGGGAGCATACCGCCGATAAACAGGCCCACGATGACCTTGTAGTTCAGCAGGTCGATGCCGGTTTCAAACAGCTTGACAGCTTCTGCGTAGGAGACGAACAGAGCCAGAGCGGTCAGGGCAGCGGAGCCAATGGCGAAGCCCTTGCCCATGGCAGCGGTGGTGTTGCCCACGGCATCCAGGCGGTCGGTGATATTGCGAACGGACTTGGGCAGACCGGACATTTCGGCAATACCGCCGGCATTGTCGGCGATGGGGCCGTAGGCGTCAACAGCCACAGTGATACCGGTGGTGGACAGCATACCCACAGCAGCCAGAGCAATGCCATAGAGGCCGGCGGCCTTGTAAGCACCGATGATACCCACAGCAATCAGCAGGATGGGCACGGCAGTGGAATGCATACCAACTGCCAGACCGGAGATGACGGTGGTGGCAGAGCCGGTTTCGGACTGCTGAGCAATCTTCTTAACAAAGCGGTAATCGCCGGAGGTGTAGACCTCGGTGATAATGCCGATCAGAACACCAACAGCCAGACCGAAAATAATGGCCAAGGCAGCCTTCAGATCGCCGAAGAAGAACCAGCTCATGGCCAGAGAAGCCACGATGACCACAGCGCTGGAGACGTAAGTACCGGTTTTCAGGGCCTTGTGGGGGCTGGCCTTTTCATCACCCTTCACGAAGAAGGTGCCGATGATGGAGGCTGCAATACCCACAGCAGCCAGCAGCAGGGGGAATACAGCGCCGGTGATGCTGTAAGTCACAGCGCCCAGGGTGATGGCGGAAACGATGGAGCCCACATAGGACTCAAACAGGTCGGCACCCATGCCGGCCACGTCGCCCACGTTGTCACCCACGTTGTCAGCGATGGTAGCAGGGTTCCGGGGATCATCCTCAGGGATACCGGCTTCCACCTTACCAACCAGGTCAGCGCCCACGTCAGCGGCCTTGGTGTAGATGCCGCCGCCCACACGGGCAAACAGAGCGATGGAGGAAGCGCCCAGGGAGAAACCGGACAGCACGTTGGCATCACCGGTCAGCAGGTAGACGATACCGCAGCCCAGCAGGCCCAGGCCGACCACGCACATACCCATGACGGCACCGCCGGAGAAGGCGATGGACAGGGCCTTGTTCATACCGGAGTCCTTGGCGGCAGCAGCGGTGCGGACATTGGCTCTGGTGGCCACATTCATGCCACAGTAGCCGGCGATGGTGGAGAAGGCAGCGCCCAGCAGGAAGGCCACAGCCGTGATCCAGCTGATACCCAGACCAACACCAACAAACAAAACAGCAACGAACACAATCAGAATCTTGTATTCGGCCATCAGGAATGCCTGTGCACCCTCATGGATGAAGGCTGCAATTTCCTTCATCCGATCGGTACCAGCATCCTGCGCGGATACCTTGCGGGACAGAGAAGCCGCAAAGAACAACGCGATCACGCCCAAAACGGGCGCAAGAATAGCGAGCATATTCATTTCTTTTCATCCTTTCCTTTTCCATCCGACATATTTTACAAATTTCGCCAGTGGATGTACCGTATTATATTACACCAATTCAAATATATCAAGTGTTTTGTTAAAAAAATACAAAAAATTTTTTCTCCATCCACTCATATTGTCGAAAATTACAATTTCATTTTCATTCCGGATAGATGTTTTCCTCTCCCTAAGAAGCGTTTGTCCGCCACGGACGTACATCCGCCAAATTCCGTCCCAAATCGAGCTATTTCAGTTTTTGAGCGTGCACAACCTGGCATATTGTGCTTCTCCTGGGTCGGTTGTCCATCGATCCCGGGCAGTCGAATGTGCGGGTATAACCGGGCATCGCACTGTTTTGAACCGGCCTCGCCCTAAGGTATTGGATAACGATTGCGCCGAAGGTTCAAGGTGACAGCTGGGGTGCTCCGCTCACAAGCGGTCATCTTCCATCCCCTCAAAACAAAAGCCGGGAATCACGGCGAGTTGACGTGATTCCCGGTTCGGTGTTTATCGCGAAAAAATTACTTCAGGCTTTCCTCAACAGCAACCGCGACAGAGACGGTCATACCGACCATGGGGTTGTTGCCTGCGCCCAAGAAGCCCATCATTTCCACATGAGCGGGGACGGAGGAAGAACCAGCAAACTGAGCATCGCTGTGCATACGGCCCATGGTATCGGTCATGCCGTAGGAAGCGGGACCGGCTGCCATGTTGTCGGGGTGCAGGGTACGGCCGGTGCCGCCGCCGGAAGCCACGGAGAAATACTTCTTGCCCTGCTCGATGCACTCCTTCTTGTAGGTGCCGGCAACAGGATGCTGGAAGCGGGTGGGGTTGGTGGAGTTACCGGTGATGGAAACGTCCACGCCCTCGTGATGCATGATGGCAACGCCTTCACGGACATCGTCACAGCCATAGCAGTTGACGGCAGCACGCTCACCATTGGAGTAGGGGATCTTCTTGACGATGGTCAGTTCACCGGTGTAGTAGTCAAACTTGGTCTGCACATAGGTGAAGCCATTGATACGGGAGATAATCTGAGCAGCGTCCTTGCCCAGGCCGTTCAGGATAACCCGCAGGGGCTCCTTACGGGCCTTGTTGGCGGAGCGGGCGATGCCGATGGCGCCCTCGGCGGCGGCGAAGGACTCGTGGCCGGCCAGGAAGGCGAAGCACTTGGTCTCGTCCCGCAGCAGCAT
>JBJDYI010000128.1:0-9004 GCA_051867165.1 Faecousia sp.
ATGGTGATGGCATAGGCAAAGGTGCTGTTTTCGTCTGAGGAGAGCATTGCGGCAATGTAGTCATGGGCATCCTGCTCTGTGTAGGGGAAGGGCAGTCCGTCCCGCAGATTGTTCAGAATCTTCTCGTTGTTCAGCGCCGCCGCCAGATCCTTTGCGTCTGACAACCGCCATTTTCTCAAAATACAGTTCATGTATACCGCTCCTTGTACCATTGTAAAACTTCGGCAAAGTTTTCCGGACTGACATAGCAGGCATCCTTTCTCAGCAGCGCCAGCATTCGATCATCCTGGGCAGAGCGCTGCTTTTGGGCGGCGAGTCCCTTGGTAAGCATGGAGATCATCAGCTTATCCATGCCCTTCAACTTGCTGCGGTCAAAGCCGCCCTGGAGCGTGAACAGTGGGATATCCGCCGGAATGGACGCAGCCTTTCGAACCTCGGAGATCAATGTTCCGGTATCACACAGCCCAACGCCGCAGACGGCACAGACAGTAAAACGCTTTGCCGCACCGGAATAACCTTTGACATGGCTTGCATGGATCCAGCCCAGATAAATCACCGGGCTGCCTCCGGAGAGTTGTGCGTTGGCCTCCTCAAGAGAATAAACCGGAATACCAATCTCTTCCCCTAACAAACGGGCGTATTGCCGGGTATGGCCGGTGTTGGATGTATAGACGATCGCAGTTGGTTTCATGCTGCACTTCCTTCCTCTTTCTCCGACTCTATTAGCTTTTCTACTATTTTACGAGATCCCGTCCTTTCACGATAGGTGATTTTTGCAGGGAAATGTGTTTGTTTTTCAGATGGAAAGGCCCACTGCGGCAGGCAGTCCTGTCCGCGATGGGCCTTTACACCAGTCTGTGGCTTTCTTATGTACAAATGGAGCGGTTTCGTCGTCTCATTTCCGTCTTTTTCCAAGCAGCAGATTCATTCCCATATATAGCCCAATGGCAATTACGATGGAGGCGATCTGGACCACATATATATTGCTTGTCCTGTTTTCAACTGCACCAATTCCATTGAATACCTGTTTCCCAGACAACAACACTCCGATTTTGACAAAAGCAAAACCGGAGTGTTTTGGTGGAATGTCAGATGCTGTACCAGCGGATTTCATTGGCATCCAGATGGAGCTCAAAGCTGCCGGAATCGGTGTAAACGGTAGTGTCCTGGGGAACATAGGTATTGTTGACCACGCAGTATTTGCCGTTCTTGACGAAAGCGTGGACTTCCACGTTATAGTTGGTGGAGAACCACTTATGGAGGAGATCTTCGCCGTTGGACGCCCACAGAATGGCGCGGTAGAGGATGCGGCTGTTTTCGAAGGAGTAAGGCAGGCCGGAAATGTAGACGCTGCGTCCGCTTCCGAAGGCATTGGCTGCCATCTGCACTTCCTTATCCCGCTGGACGAGAATTTCCGTGCCCTCCAGTGCGTAGATACTCTTCTTACCCTCGCCGAAGTCCACTGCTCCGGCGCAGTCTGCCAGGATGAAGTGGTCGGGGTGCTGCTCCCAGTTGTACTTGTCGTAGTTCAGGGTAAAGCCGGTTTCCTTTTCCACACCAAGAACAGATGCCATCTGGAAGTAGTGTCCCTGATACTGGTGTCCGGAGGGCTCGCCTACGCCGATAAAGCCGCCGCCATTGTGGACAAATTTCCGCACCGCCGAGGAAACAGCGGGGTCCTCCCACTCTGCGCCGCCGGTATGGGCAGTGTCGCCGTCGCCAACGTTGATGAGGACATCAATGCCGTCGAGAACCGCAGGATTGCTGCGGATATCGTCGAAGGAAATGAATTTCACATCAAAGGGTGCGCCAGACAGGGCTTCAATAATGCCCGCGTAGGAATAGTTCTGCTTCTGGTACAGGGCATGATGCACCATGTGGCAGCCCCAGGAACGCTGCTTACCCCAGCTGTTCAGCACGGCAACGGTCTTGACACAGTAGGGGGTAGTGCCCTTGATATTGTCGTACAGCTCCCGGAATTCGTCACAGACGCTTTCCACATAGTCGATAAAATCCGGGAACTGAATGGCCAGTTTCAGGTAGCCGCCATAGCCGATGCGGTCGATGGGCTTGCGCAGAATGGCCCGCCGGGCAGTGACCCAGTTCTCTTTGGCTTCCCGGATGGGATCGCCGCCTTCGTGGAAGGTATCGGGGAAGAAATAGGGCAGGAACCGGCCCTCAGTGTACTTGACACCGGGAATGTCGGAAATCAGGCGCAGGGTGGAACCGTTGCCCACGGAACCAACCACTGCGTCCAGCCCGATGGATTTGAACTCCTCCATAAACGGCTCGGTGCCAATCCAATGGTCGCCCAGGAACATCATGGCTTCCTTGCCCAGCTCATGGGTGATATCCACCATTTCCTTTGCTAATTTTGCCACCTCCCGGCGCTGGAAGGCCTGGAAGTCTTTAAATTCTTTGGAGGGCACCCGGTACTGGTTGTTGTAATAGCCCTGATCCACAATATACTCCGGCCGGAAGGGGTATCCCACTTCCTGCTCAAACTGCTCCAGAATATAGGGAGACACCGAGGCGGAGTAGCCGTACCAGTCCACATACTTTTCCCGCTTCAGCTCGTCGAACATCAGGGTGAACTGATGGAAGAAGGTGGTGTAGCGAATGACGTTGACATAGGGGTGATCCGCAATGAACTTGCGCAGCCGCTCCATGGTGAACCTGTGGGTCTTGGGCTGGCGGACGTCGAAGGTAATCTGGTGTTCGAAGTTCTGCCAGTTGTTGGTGACGGCGTTGTACATGTGCACCGGGTCCCAGATCAGGTAGGCCAGGAAAGACACCGTGTACTCATGGAAGGCTTCCGGCTCGGCAATCACCACACAGCCGGTTTCGGCGTTGTAATCCCATGCATTGGCAGAGATGGGCTTGCCGGTAGTTCGATCCATCACTTCCCACCAGCGCTTGATGTCGTCCCGGGTGTTAACCTCCATCAGCTCCGGGCTGATGCCCTGCATCAGGGGGATCTCCAGTGCACCCTCCCGGGCCGTGTGGAAGCCCGTCATGATATAGCACTGCTGCACCTCCTCGGGGTTTGCCTTTGCCCAGGCGTTGTCCTTGCGGGTGGTGTAGTAGGTGGAGTAGATTTTGGCATCCTGGTTGCGGAGCGCCTCGGGGAAATCAGTGCCGTCGCAGTCGCGAATGGCATCGGCACCCCAGCGTTTCATAATTTCCAGCGTCTCGGGGACAACATCCAGATCGGTGGGGATGGTGACGCGTCCCATGCGCTTGTTTTCATTCATGTCGGGAATCTCCTTCGGGAAATGTAAAGTTAGGGAGGCTCTGAATAACTCAGCAAGCGCTGGCGGCGAGAGATTCTGACGCAGCCGAAAGCTCTTAAAATAGAGGAATACTCTGGGTATTTCCCAATTTCAGAGCTGCACGGATGAGGCAAAAGATCTGCCGTCCAGGCGCAGACGATTTGTTCAGAGGTTCCTTAGCGTTTGGAATTGTAGGGCGCGTTGTAGATAAACAGTGTGGCCAGCAGGAAGATCATTCCCAGAATCATCAGGCAAAGGCCTTCCAGCTTGCCGGTCATCTTCCAGCCCAAAAAAGTCAGCACGAGACCGGCGATGAAAAACAGCGCCATGAGAATGACACGGAGCTTTTCCTGTTTTTTCCAATCCATACTCTCACCTTATCCTTTCAAGCCGCCAACGGTCATGCCCTTGGTCAGGTTGCTCTGCACGCAGCAGTACAGAATCAGCGTAGGCAGCATGACAAGCACAAGACCTGCGTACATGGGGCCGTAGTTCGCGGCGGACTGCTGGGCCTGCATCAGATTCAGCAGACCGACCGGCAGGGTTTTGCCGCCATCCATAGAAGTCATCAATGTCATGGAAATGATGTACTCATTCCAGAAGGACAGGAAATTGAACAGAATGACCGTAATAATGGAGGGCTTCGCCATGGGGAAGATCACCTGCAGCATGGTGCGGAAGTAGCCCGCACCGTCGATGTAGGCAGCTTCCTCATAGTCGTGGGCCAGAGTGGCAAAGTAGCTGGACAGCAGGTAAATGGTGAAAGGCAGGGCGGTGGCCGCGTAAACAACTGCCAGTACGAACAGGTTATTCAGCAGGAATCCGTTGCCAAACACCTTTTTCAGCCACAGGTCGCCGTCACGGAGCATCAGGAAGATGGGAACGACGATGTAGTTGACGTTGATGAACAGGCCCGCCATGAAAGCGGTACTCAGGAATTTCTGACCGAAAAACTTAAAACGGGACAGGCAGTAGGCGGCAGGCAAAGCAACCACCAGCAGCAGCGCCAGCGACACCACGGTGACGATGACGGAGTTGAGCATATACTCGCCCATCTTCGCGGTTTCCCAGGCTTCCACAAAGTTCTGGAAGTAGAAGCCCTTGGGCAGATTCCAGGGATTGGTGTAGAATTCCGCGTTTTCCTTGATGGAGGCCATGAACACCCATGCCACGGGCACGAGAATCAGAACCGCCAGCAGTCCCAGAACCAGGTAGATGAAGGCTTTATAGATCAGATCGCCGGAGGATGATAGTTTCGTTTGTTTCATGTCCATACCTCCTTAGAATTCCAGAGCTTCCCGCTCGGTGACCTTGTTGACCAGTGCAGACAGAGCAAAGGAGAACAGGAAGATAACCACACCAATGGCCATGCAGTATCCGTACAGGCCGTTGTTCTTCTGGGTGTACATATACCCCAGTACCACTTCCGATGCGCCGTTGGGGCCACCGGAGGTCATGGCCTTGACGAACAGGAAGGCCATATTGATGGTGGAGATGATGAAGAAGGTCAGGGTGGTTCGGATATTTGTCCAGATCAGGGGGATGGTGATCTGGAAGAACTGGGTCAGCCGGTTAGCACCGTCCAGAGAGGAGCTTTCATACAGAGAGCCAGGCACAGCGGACATGGATGCCATGTACATGACCATGTAATAGCCGATGGCCTGCCAGACCATGGCGATGATGATGCTCACCATGACCAGCTTCTCGCCCTTCCACAAAATGTGTTCCTCCAGATTGACGAAGGCCTCGATGATGGAGTTGAGCATACCGTTCTCCGTCTGGTACACGGCGGAGAAGATGCCGGAGATGACAACCACAGACAGAATGTTGGGGATGTAGAACACCACCCGGAAGAAGCTCTGTCCCCGGATTTTTTCCTTTGTCAGGATGTAGGCAAAAATCAGCGCCAGGGACATGGTGATTACCGTTACCACCACGATCAGCAAAAGGGTATTCTGCATGGAACGGATAAAGGCAGCGTCCTTCAGCAGCGTGGTGAAGTTCTTCATACCCACAAAGGTTTCCTTGGTGGAGAAAGCGCTGCGTTCGTAAAGGGACATACGGAACACATTGATGGTTGGCAGAATCATAAAGATTGTAAACAGAATGACTGCCGGAGCAACGCAGGCAATCAAAAATCCGCTGCGGCGTTTATCACTCTTCATACTTGGGATACCGCTCCTTTCATATAGCATATTCGGCGCAGGGCAGGGGGAAATCTTTTCATTCAGTCTGGCAAGGACTTCCCACTACCCTGCAAGGGCACTCATGAGAGAAAGGATGGCAGCGGCAGAAAGCCGCTGCCATCCCGCTGGAATGTATTTTCTTAAAAATCCGTCAGAATCAGCCCATCAGGTTGGCACGCATCTGCTCGGTGGCGGAGACGATGTTTGCCTTGTACTGCTCAATGGTCAGGGTGCCGGCTACCAGAGAGTTGACAGGCTCGAAGAATACGCTGGTGTTATCGATGCCGGGAATGGCCTCGTAGGCAGCGAAGTTGCCCATGGCAGCCTTGGCGCCGTTGTCATAGATGGAGTAGAACATGACGTTGTCGCCCTCCAGCATGGAGGCAATGCCATTGACAGGCTGGATGGCGCCGGCGGAAGCAAAGATCTTGCAGGCAGCGTCGGAGTACAGGAAGGCGATGAACTGCTTGGCAGCGTCGATGTTCTCGGCGCCAGCAGGAATCCATGCCTGCTCGAACCAGCAGTAAGAATAGCCTGCGCCGCCAGCGGTGACAGCGGGCAGAGCGGTCATGCCCCAGCCGAAGTCGTTGGTCAGGGTAGCCTCAGCCTCAGCCATCTCGCCCACGATCCAGGTGCCGTTGGGCATGAACAGGGCCTTGTTCTCCATGACCATCAGCTGGTTCTTGGTGAAGTCCTGATTGTTGGCCTGAGCGGGGGTGGACTTGTGGGTGTAGGAAGCCAGCTTGTCCAGAATCTGGAACATGGTAGCAGCCTCAGCGCTGTCCCAGATGCCTTCTTCGTAGTGGGTAGCGGCATCAAAGAACTCGGGACCGCCGATGGAGTACATCAATGCGTACAGGAAAGCGTCGTAGTAACCGGCGGTGGGGTAGGTGAACAGAGCGATGCCCTCAGCAGCAGCCTTGTCGCCCAGCTCCCACATCTCATCCCAGGTGGTGGGAACGTCCCAGCCCTTTTCCGCAAACAGCTTGGCATTGTAGAACAGGCCGCAGGGAGAGTAGAACATGGGAGCGAGGTAGGTCTTGCCGTCGCCGTAGGGGTTGGTCAGGGAAGTCTCGGTGAAGCCGCCGGAGATCTTCTCGGAAACCAGCTTCTCTTCGCCGGGAACCTTCATGGACAGCACATCAGTGATCTCGGCAATGGCCTGATCCTTGATGAACTGCTCGGTCAGACCGGCGGGACGGCCGGTAGCCAGATGGACAACATCGGGGAACTCGCCGCCCTGCATGGAAGCGGAGATGACATCTTCCAGATTCTTGTCAGTGGTGAGCTCGACCTGGATGCCGGTCTGCTCAGTGAAAGCAGCGGCCACGTCAGCCCAGATCTGAGAGCCGTAGGCAGTTTCGATGGCAGCGACCTTGATGGTGGTGCCGGCCAGATCCTCGGCAGGGGCAGCGGGAGTCTGGGCAGCAGGTGCTTCGGTGGCAGCGGGCTTGTCAGAACCACCGCAGGCAGCCAGAGACAGAACCAGAGCAAAGGTCAGCAGCAGTGCAATGATCTTCTTCATTTGAATTTCCTCCTAAGTTATTTTTCGCAGGTACCTCCTGCTCATAGAGAAGTATACTGTATCAGGTGTTTTTCTCAACCGGATAATTGTTCTATATTTTAGAAATATTGCTGTTGCTTTGTTTTTCGTCGAAACGCTTAAAACGAGGTGATTTCTTTTGTATATTTCCACGATTACAGAGTTTTCCAAAAATATTTGTTGATTTCTTACAGAATAAGTGGGAAGAAAATTGTTGTAAATTAATAGAAACTGCAATATAATAACAAAAGAAGCAAGATTTCTAAAGGAGGATGACGATGAGCAATCGGCGATATGAACTGACGCTATCCGGAAGCATGGATATCCGTAAAACAGCAAAACTGCTGTACGTCAGCAGCGCAAAATACGGCGGCGACTGGCATTCCATACCCCATACCCACCACTACGCGGAGCTTTTCTACATTGTGGCCGGGGACGGGCAGTTCCGGCTTGAGGACAAGCTCTGTCCGGTGAAAGCCAATCAGCTTGTGGTTGTCAACCCCAATGTGGTTCACACGGAAGTCAGCTACGAAGCCCATCCGCTGGAGTATATTGTTCTGGGGATTGAGGGACTGGAGCTTTCCATGACCAGTGAGCAGCAAGACCGCTATCAGATTCTGGATTACCGGGGCAGCGGAGATGTTCTGACCTGCCTGCGAAATATTATGCTGGAAACCCAGTCTGCCCAACCGGGCTACGAAACCATCTGTCAGGCCTATATGGAGATTCTGATTCTGCGGCTTATGCGCAGCGCCAGTTTTTCCGTCTCCACCCCGCTTCCCCCGGCCAGCCATCAGTGCGCCGCTATCCGACATTATATCGACACCCATTACAAGGAGCCTCTGAGTCTGGAGGATTTAGCCAGGGAAACCCACATCAACAAATTCTATCTGGCCCATGCCTTTAAGGATGAATACGGCATGTCGCCCATCAACTATATGATTTCCCGGCGCATCGGGGAAAGCCGGTATCTGCTTCAGGAAACAAATATGTCCATGTCCCAGATTGCCCGGGTTTTGGGTTTCTCCTCTGCCAGCTACTTCTCCCAGAGCTTCCGCAGGGCAGAGGGCATTTCCCCCATTGAATACCGGAAAAAGAAATCCGGCGGATCGAATTCCTGATCGTCCTGACAGGATCCCGTTTCCGGGACCCTGGAGAACGATGATTCATCTGACTATTTTACAGAGGGCGGTTCTTTCAGCAGGCGGAGTGAATTGAATACCCCCCCAGACGTTTTATCGGCTTTTCCATAGCCCATAAGTAGCCATCCGGCCCTGTCAATGTTTTCTGCAGCGGATTCCCTCAGACAAAAAAGAACCCGCCGTCAGGGTAAAAACGGCGGTTCAATTCTTGTGTGAGGCGATTATTTCGTTTGAGAATAAGTAAAAAATACGCAGACTGGAACCATTTTGTAAAGGTTTGAGCTTAACCAAGCACCATGATGTCATACGCAGCGGGCATCAAAGCCATGCTTCGCTTCATTCACGCGAATTTCGGCAGCGAACTGTCCACCCATGCTATCGCTGCCAGCGTTTCCATCAGCGAGAGCGAATGTCTGCGTTGCTTTCGCGGCACCATTTAAACCACGCCCATTCAATATCCGAAACAATACCGCATCTCACAGGCAGCCAAGCAGCTGCCGGAAACCAATGATAAGGGGTCCGACATTGCCGGCCGGTGCGGTTTTCAGGATATGAGTTACTTCACCCGAGCCTTTCGGGCACAAATTGTATGCGTGCCCTCCCAATATCGAAAAGCTGCCAACTCCTGAGGTGAAGTGGTAAGGGGATACTTTATCCGTGGTAATCGCCTGTGGCAGAATCTACCGTGACGAAGGGGACAATCTCGCCGCCCACTTCCACATATACCTGATAGGTGCCGTCCCCCAGGTCCTCATAGTATTCCGGAAGCACGCCGTATTTTGCGAACAAGTCTTCCGCAAGAGCCACCTTCCACGGTTCGTCCTCAGTGGCTTTTTCCCAGTTGGACGGGACAGTATTTCC
>JBJDYI010000129.1:0-37093 GCA_051867165.1 Faecousia sp.
ATGATCCAGAGAACTCAATTCTTGTTTGGGAAAAAGGCATGGAAGTCCGTGCCGCAACCGCAGAGGAAGAGGCATACTATATGAACCATATCGTTGAGTAGAGCGTGATAGAGCGCCGTTCCGTCAAGACTGACGAAGCGGCGTTCTTTTTTGATTTTTACCCCTGCCGGACAGGCTCTGTAATAAAAATTACGGAGTTACTGTGTTTCAGACACCTGCCTTTCGTCCGTGGATTTTTTCTTGCATGGATATTTGACCTCTTTTCCTTTCCGGAAAAATGTGTTAAAATAAGGCCAGTCTCAAAAAAGGGGAGTCACGATGCGAAACTGTGTTCTTTTCTGCGCGGCGGAATTCGATTCGCTGCTGCAGCCCATTGAAAAAAACGATTGTGTCATTGCCGCTGACGGCGGCCTGCGGCACACCCAGAAACTGGGCATCGCCCCGGATGTGATTCTGGGGGATTTTGATTCCCTGGGCTATGAACCGGCGGGCGCCACCGTATTTCCGGTGGAGAAGGATGACACCGATGCCATGCTGGCGGTTCGCCGGGGCCTGGCATTGGGCTTCCGGTCATTTTTGATCTACGGAAGTCTGGACGGCCCACGGCTGGACCATACCGTGGCCAATTTCCAGACCCTGCAATTTCTCTGCGATCACGGCGCCTCTGGCGTCCTGGTGGGGCTGCACACCCTGGCGACGGTGGTGAAAAACGGAGCGCTCTTCTTTCCGGCAGGCTGCGAGGGCACGATTTCCGTGTTCTGCCTGGGCCCGGATGCCCATGGAGTGACCCTGAAGGGGCTGCATTATCCCCTGGCGCAAGGCACCCTGACGGCAGGCCACCCCCTGGGGGTCAGCAACCATTTTACCGGGGAAGCTGCGGAAATTTCCGTGGAAGAAGGCAGTCTGCTGGTGCTCTGGGACCGGAAAAATGGTCTGCCCGGGAGGAGATAAGATGTTATGTTAACTTACGAATTAAAAAAATCTCCCGGTGTTCCCCTGTACGAAGCCCTCTACCGCTGCATCCGGGGCGATATCCTGTCGGGTCAGCTGCAGCCCGGAGAGAAGCTGCCCTCCAAGCGGGCTCTGGCAGAGCATCTGGAGGTCAGTAAGATCACCGTGGAAACGGCCTACAACCAGCTGCTGGCGGAAGGCTATATCTGTTCCCGGGAAAAGGTGGGCTACTTTGTGGAAGCGGTGGAGCGGCCCATGCGGCGGGAGCCCCTGCCCCTGCCGGAAAAGGAAGCGCCCAAGGAAGTCCCCCTGCTGGATCTGACCCTCAGCGGAACGGAGCACTTTCCCTTTTCCGTCTGGAGCCGGCTTCAACGGGAGGTGATGCTGGATTACGGAGAAAAACTGCTGCAGCCCCTGCCCCACCAGGGAATTCCGGAGCTGCGTCGGGCCATCGCGGACCATCTGGCCGCTTTCCGGGGCATGGATATTGATCCGGACAACATTCTCATTGGCGCCGGCACCGACTTTCTCTATAATCTGCTGATCCAGCTGCTGGGACGGAACAAGGTCTACGCCGTGGAGGAGCCGGGCTACGGCAAGATCCGAAAGATCTATGCCGCCGCCGGCGTTGCCTGTCTCGGCGCGCCCATGGACCACCGGGGAGTCCAGCCGGATGCCCTGAAAAACGCGGATGTGCTTCATTTTTCCCCCTCCCATCATTTCCCCACCGGTCTGGTGACGCCGATGGGGCGGCGGCTGGAGCTGCTGGCCTGGGCCAGGGAGAAAAACGGGTGGATCATTGAGGACGATTATGACTCCGAATTCCGGTTTGATGCTCACCCCATGCCCGCCATGCACAGCCTGGACCGGGAGCGGGTGATCTACATCAATTCCTTCTCCAAAACCCTGGCCCCTTCCATCCGCATCAGCTATCTGGTGCTGCCGGAGGGACTGATGGCGGAATTTAAGCAGCGGCTGGGCTTTTACAGCTGCACCGTGGCCAGCTTTGAGCAGTATACCCTGGCCCGTTTTTTAAGCCGGGGCCATTTTGAGAAGCACATCAACCGGATGCGCAAATTCTATAAAAACCGAAGAAACAAGGTGGTTTCTCTTCTGGAAAACTGTCAGTTTTCGGATAAAATCACGATTCTGGAGCAGGATGCGGGACTGCATTTTCTGGTCCGGGCAGATACCCGCTATTCCGATGAGGAGTTGGTGGCCCGTCTGGCCACAGCGGGAATCCGGATCAAGCCCATCAGCAGCTACTACCATGGAAGCGCCGGGGTGGACCAGCACATGTTCCTGGTGAATTATTCCGTGCTGGACGAAACCGTCCTGGAAGCGGCCCTGAATACGCTGCCCAAGGCACTTCAAATTTGACTTGCCTTTTCCATTTGGGGCAGATATAATAGATTCAAATTTCAGAAAGGGGGAATCATCATGCGCCAATCTGCTTACCGGGGATGTCTGCTGGGCCTGGCCGTGGGCGATGCCATGGGTTATACAGTGGACAGCCGCAGCTGGCGGGAAATTCAGGAAGACTATGGCCCCAATGGCCTGCTGGGCTATGATCTTGTCAATGGCTATGCCGATGTGACCTCCTATACCCAAATCGCGGCCTTCACCTGTGACGGCCTGCTGGTGGGGTTGTCCCGTGGACAGGTCCAGGGAAAAATGGCCCCCTTCTTCCGCTATATTGCCCTGGCCCACAAAGAATGGTCCTATTCTCAGCGGTCCTGGAACCGGCCGGATCAGACCTTTTGCTGGCTGCTGCAGCACAGCGAGTTCTGCCGCCGGCACTGCATGGACAACCGGATGCTGGATACCCTGGATCAGAATGAGTTCGGTACTCTGGAAGAGCCAAAAAACAACTTTTCTCAGCCCGGCAGTCTGACTTCCGCCGTGGCTGTGGGTCTGTTTTTCCACCGGCACCGAATCCCGCTGACGGAAGTGAACCGGCTGGGCGCGGAAGCCGTTGCCCTGACCCACGGAAGTCCCGCAGCTTTCCTGACCGGCTCCATGATAGCCCACATCATCACCTGTATTCTCCGCAAACCCGACGCACCTTTGAAAGCAGTCTACGCCCATGCCATGAAGGAGATCCGGGAACAATTTGGCCATCAGTACTCCCAGGCCTATGACATCTGCAACCAAATGCGCAATGCCATCGTCTATGCCGGCAGTAAAAATCTGAAGCCGGTGGATGTGATGGAACGTCTGAAGTGCAATACCTGCGCAGAGGTGCTGGCCGGGGCAGTCTATGCAAGCCTTGCCTGTGACGGAGACTTTGACCGGGCCATGATTCTGGCGGTGAATCACTCCGGCCGCAGCGCGGCAGTGGGCGCTCTGACAGGGGCCATTCTCGGCGCCAAAATGGGAGAGAAGGCACTGCCGGAATTCTATATGGAATGTCTGGAGCCTGCGGAACTTCTGAAAGAGCTGGCCGATGATCTGTATCACGGCTGCACCATGGAAAAGGGCAACAAGCTCTACGACCTGGACTGGGACCGGAAATACCTGCACGGCGGCAGATAGGGAAGCTCCGCTGATCGATCCGGTGCATCGTTCCGAATGTCATCAGAATATAAAAAATTGTCACTACATTTCTAAAAAGGGGATATACCATGAACACATCAAATAACATTGCCCAGGACCCTACCGCAGCCCCCAGGAAAAGAAACCAGAACACCAGAAAAATGGTGCTGGCCAGTTTGTTTGCTGCCCTGATTGCCATCTGTGCCTGGATTTCCATTCCCGTTGCCCCCATTGCCTTTACCTTGCAGACCTTCGGTATCTTGATGGCGCTGGGCGTTCTGGGTGGAAAATGGGGAACCATGGCAATTGGATTGTACCTGGCCATGGGCGTTGTGGGACTGCCGGTGTTTGCCGGATTCCGGGGCGGCGTCAGTTCGTTGCTGGGTGCCACCGGTGGATTCCTGTGGGGATTTCTGGTGGGCGGTCTGCTCTACTGGGCCACGGAGAAATTCGGAAAACTGCCTGCCTTTATTATCTGCCATCTTTGCTGCTATGTTTGCGGCTGCCTGTGGTTTACTGTCTGGGCCGGCGGCGTAGGAATCGGTGCAGCCGTCATGACCTGTGTGGTGCCCTATCTGATTCCCGATGCGGTGAAATTGCTGCTGGCATATCGTCTGTCCGAACGGATCAGAAAATATGGGACCGAATCCTGATTTCCATCATAGAACACATAACCCCCTCTCCTGCGGCATAGGCTATGCCAAAAGGGAGGGGATTTTCTTTGCGTAAACGGGATCTGGGAATTTTGACGGCAGCGCTGCTGCTGGCAGCGGTCGGGGTGTTCTTTCTGTTCCGGGGACAAGCCCTGGAGACAGGGGCCTGGGGACTTCACTTCCGGCAGGAGGGGGCAGCGCCGGTTGGAAACGCGGACCAGGCGCATCTGGCCCGGTATGATGCTGCCTTTTTGGGAAACACCAACGAAAAAGTGCTGTATCTGACCTTTGACGCGGGATATGAAAATGGCAGCACCGCAAAAATTTTGGATACGCTGAAAGCCCATCAGGTTCCTGCGGCCTTTTTCCTGGTGGGTCATTACATCGAGAAAAACGCCGATCTGGTGCGGCGGATGGAGCAGGAGGGCCATATCGTAGCCAACCACACCATGCATCATTATGACATGAGCAAACTGTCGGATCAGGCTGCCTTCTCCAAGGAGTTGACAGACCTGGAAAACCTGTACCGGGATACCACCGGAAAGGAGCTATCCAAATACTATCGGCCGCCCCAGGGAATTTACAGTGAAGAAAATCTGAAAATGGCCCAGGCCCTGGGATACAAAACGGTCTTCTGGAGCCTTGCCTATGTGGACTGGAACAATGACGCCCAGCCCACAGCGGAAGCGGCTTTTTCCAAGCTGCTGCCCCGGACCCACGATGGCGCGGTGATTTTGCTCCATTCCACCTCCAAAACCAACGCGGAAATTCTGGATGAGCTGCTCCGCCAGTGGAAGGATATGGGCTACCAATTCGGCACATTGGATGACTTGTTCGCGTCAGGCAAATCATCCTGATTGGAAATAACCACCCAAACTGGAAAGAGCCGCCCTCCAGGGCGGCTCTCTTTTGTTCAGCGGACGAAGGAAGTGGACAAGGTGCAGCTCCAGGCTTCGCCGGGGTTCAGGACAGCGGCGGCAGCCTTTTCTTCCCAGCGGATGGAACCGCCCTCAGGAGAAGGCAGACTGTGCCAGGGCTCAATACAGATGAACTGGGGCATGCCGGGCTTGGACCACAGCAGGGTATAGGGGAACTCGGAAATGTCACAGACCACACCCCGGCCGGTTCCTTTTTCATAAAGGCCCAGCTTGGTGGACTTCAGGTTCACCATGCAGTGGCTGTCGTGGGCAAAGAGATACTCGTCAATGGGAATGGTCTGGATATTGGCAGGCATCAGATAGATGTTGCCATGCATCAGGCCGTGGGGCAGATTGTTGATGCAGATGGGGGACTCCACCTCGTTGAACCGCAGCTCATAATCGGTGGCCACATGCTTGTCGTCAAAGGGAATCGTGAAGGCGGGATGATAGCCAATGCCAAAGGGCAGCTTCTCCTCATCCAGGTTTTCCACCGTCAGGGTATGGTGCAGGGTATCGCCTTCCAGTGTAAAGGTGGACACCAGCCGGAATTCATAGGGAAACAGCTTCAGTGTCTCTTCATTGGAGCACAGCTCCAGGACGATGGTATCATCCGTCTGGTCCACAAAGTCATGCTCCATCAGCCGGGCAAACCCGTGCTGACCGGATTCATAAACCTTGCCCTTGGCTTCTATCTTTCCATCCACCACCTTGCCGCAGTGGGGGAAGAGAATGGGGGCATGGTAGCCCCAGACAGACTTATCTGCCTGCCAGATGTGCTCCACGCCATCGCACTTGCGCAGGGCGGACTTGACCTGGGCGCCCCAGGTGGTGACGGTGAGTTTCAGATACTCATTTTCAATGGTGAATTCTTTGGACATGGCGGCTCCCTCCTGTATTTCTGAATTGTTATCTGATTCTGTAAGGGATCTTGCTTCTCCCTTCCGAAGGTGTTATGCAAAGAGTGTAAAATAAGCAAGGACAATCACACCCAGGATAATGCGGTAAATGCCGAAGATGGAGAAGGAATGATTGCGCACATACTCCATCAGGCCCTTGATGACCAGCAGGCTCACCACAAAGGACACGACGCAGCCCACCACCAGAACCCCAAGTTCCGTGCCGGTGGCTTCCACACCGCTGAGGACAAACTTCAGACCCTTGATGGCGGAAGCGCCCAGCATGGTGGGAATGGCCATGAAGAAGGAAAATTCCGCGCCGGCGCTGCGGCCCACACCGATCAGAATGGCGCCCAGAATGGTGGAGCCGGACCGGGAGGTGCCGGGCACCAGGCTCAGGCACTGGAACAGGCCAATGAGCAGGGCAGTTTTGTAATCAATGTCGTGGACATCCTGGATCACCTTCAGGTGCTTGCCCTGGTTGCGCTGCTCCACCAGAAGAAAGGCGACGCCGTAGACAATGAGGGCAATGGACACCACAATGCCGTTATGTAAATTGGCTTCCATCCAGTCGTCGAAGAGCACACCCAGCACGCCGGAGGGGATGATGGCAGCCACCACCTTAAACCATAAGCTCCAGGTCTGCTTCTTTTCCCCCTCGGTTTTGCTGGAGGCAAAGGGGTTCAGCTTGTGGAAAAACAGCACAATGACCGCCAGAATCGCGCCCAGCTGGATCACCACATCAAACATGGAATTGAACGCATCGGACATATTTAAGGTCACAAATTCGTTCAATAAAATCAGATGGCCTGTGGAGGAAACCGGCAGCCATTCGGTGATGCCCTCTACAATGCCGAACAGGACGGCCTTTAATAATTCGATCATGCTTGACTCCTTGAATCATGGATTGATGCGTTTATGGGAAAAGGTCTTGACCATTCCCTTCCGCATAAACTTGGAACTGTTTTTATCATACCTTCTTTTTTCCTCATTTGCAAGCACAACTTGTCCGTTCACCAATTGACTATCTACTCTTTACAAATTATTCACCTAAATACCTTAATATGAGGTATAATAAGGAAAAATGAAAAGAAATCAGAATTGGAGGATTTTCTCATGGCAATTTCTGTTTTAATCGTGGAGGATGACCGCAATATCGCGGAACTTCTGCAAATGTATCTGGAAAAAGAGGGCTATGCCGTCACTGTGGCAAACGACGGCGGTCAGGGTCTGGCCAAATACCGGGCCATCAAACCCGATCTGGTGCTGCTGGATGTGATGATGCCCGTCATGGACGGTTGGGCCGTCTGCAAGGCCATCCGTGCTGAAGCCCAGACCCCCATCATCATGCTCACCGCCAAGGGTGAGACCGATGACAAGGTCACCGGCCTGAAAACCGGCGCTGATGACTACATCACCAAGCCCTTTGAAATGAAGGAAGTTCTGGCCCGCATTGAGGCCGTGCTGCGCCGGGCCTCCGGTGTGGCTGCCGAGAAGAAGGCCCGTCGGCTGGTATTTGAAAAGCTGGTCATCGACATGGACGCTTTTGAGCTGACCGTGGATGGCAAAAAGGTGGACACGCCCCCCAAGGAAATGGAGCTGCTGTACTATCTGGCTTCCTCTCCCAACCGGGTCTACACCCGCAACCAGCTGCTCGATGAGGTCTGGGGTTTTGACTACTTTGGCGACAGCCGCACCGTGGATGTCCATGTGAAGCGGCTCCGGGAAAAGCTGGAAGGTGTCAGCGAAAACTGGAGCCTGAAAACCGTCTGGGGCGTGGGTTATAAGTTCGAGGTGCTGTAAGGATGAAAAGTTCCTCAGGCCGCAGCTTTATCATTATCGCGACGATCCTGCTGCTGTCTCTGGTATTGCTGGGTACCTCCTTTCAGATGCTCATCAATGACTATATAACGGATAATACCATTGAAGGTCTGCATCAGGATGCCCAGATTCTGGCGGATCTGGCGGCGGCCTATTCCATTGACGGAAGCCTCAACAACCGGGAATTTATGCTGAACCTGGACATTGCCACCCAGATTTCCAACTTTGACGCGGTGATCTGCAACGAAGAGGGAAATATCGTCATTTGTTCCTGTTATCCAAGCCTGTGCCAGCACATTGGGTGGCACATCGATGAAAGCTATATGAACCGGGTTCTGCAAAACGGCAGTGATGTTGCCACCGGCATTATCCAGGGTCTGTACACGGACTCCCGGTATGTGGTGTGTCTGCCCATTGTCAGCAACGGCATCTCCAGCGGCATCGTCATTGTTTCCACGCCCGTCACTGTCACCACCCAGATTCTGAACCGGATCTCCAATCTGTTTCTGACCACCTCCGCCTTTGTGGTGCTGCTGGCCATTGTGGTGGCGAGCTTCTTCACCCGGCGGGAAAGCCGTCCTTTGCAGGATATGGCTAAGGCCGCCAATGCCTTCGGTCACGGCGATTTGGATGCCCGGGTCCGGGTGGATGAGAGCACCAGCGAGGAAATGCAGGAACTGGCCCTGGCCTTTAACAACATGGCGTCCAGCCTGCAGAAGAGTGAATACCAGCGTCAGGAATTTGTGGCCAATGTATCCCATGAGCTGAAAACCCCCATGACCACCATTTCCGGTTATGTGGACGGCATCCTGGACGGCACCATTCCCGATCACCGCCGAAGCTATTATCTGCAAATTGTCTCCGATGAAACCAAGCGACTCAGCCGTCTGGTGCGGAGTATGCTGGATATTTCCCAGCTCCAGAGTCAGGACATTCCGGAAGAAAAGAAAATGCACTTTGATCTGGAAGAAGTCATGGGCTCCGTGCTGATCACCTTCGAAAAGAAGATCACCGACAAGCATCTGGATGTCAATGTGGATATGCCGGATCATCCGGTGTGCACCATTGCCAACAAGGATTACATTACCCAGGTGATTTACAATCTGCTGGACAACGCCGTCAAATTCTGTCCCGAGGGAAAACAGCTTGGTCTGCGGATCCGGGAGGGCGGCAGCAAGGCCTACATCTCCATTTCCAACGAAGGCGACACCATCCCCCCGGAAGAACTGCCCCTTGTTTTTGACCGGTTCCATAAGCTGGACAAATCCCGGTCCCAAAATCGGGACGGCTGGGGTTTGGGACTCTACATCGTCAAGACCATCGTTTGCAGCCATGGTGAGAACATTTCCGTCACCAGCCGGGACGGAAAGACGGAATTCACCTTCACCATGCCCTTGGTCAATTAAAAGTATCCTGATCTCTTGCAGGGAGCGACATTCCCGCCGCCCTGCATCCATCCCGCATTTCTATTCCCCTCAATGGAGGTCCCATTATGGACGAGCAAAACAACAAATACAGTCCCAAATATTCCCGGGACAACGACCCCTGGGATGACGGCTCCTGGCAGACCGGCTTTACCCAGCCGCCCAAGGATCGGGGCAGCATCATGGCTTTCCTTCTGATTCTGATCATTTTCCTGTTCGGCATCATCACAGTGCTGGGTATTCTGAATGTAAAGCTCTTCACCCAGCTGCAAGTCCAGAAGAAAGAAAACACTTCCATCTCCTTCACGCCGGAATCTGAACAACAGCAGGCAAAAAACGTGGATATTCTGGAAACCACCCCTGACACCATGCCGGAAAGTACCATGCCACTGTCTGTCTGCAGTGAGGATGTGTCCATTTTTATTCAGGAATCTCCTGAGGGTGTGGAAAACATTCCCCAAAACCAGGGACTTTCCCTGCAGGAAATTTATGAACTCAATATTCCCTCTGTGGTATCCATTTCCTGCCGCACCAGAAGCGGCAGCAGCTCCGGCACCGGTGTGATTTTGTCCAGCCAGGGATACATTGTCACCAATGCCCATGTGGTGGACAATGCAGTTTCTGTCTCCGTGCAGTTGACGGATGACCGGACCTTCCAGGCCAGCCTGGTGGGGGCCGATGATATTTCCGACCTGGCGGTGCTGTATATCGACGCGGACAATCTGACCCCCGCCCAGTTTGGTGACTCCTCCGCACTGCGGGTGGGTGACACCGTCGCTGCCATCGGCGATCCCCTGGGCGTGGAGTTCCGGGGCAGCTTCACCGACGGCATCATCTCCGCCATCAACCGGGATGTGACCATTGACGGCAGAACCATGAGCCTGATCCAGACCAATGCGGCCCTGAATTCCGGCAACTCCGGCGGTCCTTTGATCAACTGCTATGGCCAGGTCATTGGCATCAACACCATGAAGATCGGTGTGTTTACCAACAATTCCGGTGTGGAAGGTCTTGGCTTTGCCATTCCCAGCAGCCTGGTGAAGGATGTGGTGGATCAGATCATCCATCAGGGCTATGTCTCCGGACGTCCCACCCTGGGCATCACCGGTGACGTTCTGTCCAATTTCTATCAGCATTACTATCGGCTGCCCTCCGGCCTGTATATCACCCAGGTGGCAGAAGGCAGCTACGCGGAATACTATGGCATTTCTCCCGGTGACATTCTTCTGTCCATTGATGACCAGCGAATCACCGATATGGACAGCCTGAACAGTGTGCTGTACAGCCATCAGGTGGGCGATGTGGTCACCGTTGTGATTTACCGGGGCGGCCAACAATACAGCGTGGAGCTGACCCTGACTGAAAACAAAGGCTAATACTCAAGAGCGGCCTTTGGCCGCTCTTATACTGATTCTCTTTTAAAAATCTTTAATCTTTTTCTGATTCAAGATTTTAATCAAGAAACAGTATTACATTTTAGGAACCGAGGTAATTTCATGAAACCCTTATACGTTGAAAACCATCTTGTTACCGACATCGATGTGGACTGCTTTGGCAGGATGAAGCCCTCTACGATCCTCCTTTTGACCCAGGAAATGGCCTCCAAGCATTGTTATGCGCTTCAGGTGGATTATGACACCCTGGCGGCCAGACGGATGTTCTGGGCTGTCACCCGGCACCGGGTTCAGATCAGCCGTCTGCCCCGTCATGGTGAAACCATCCGCATTGAAACCTGGCCCCTGCCCACCACCCGTGTGGCCTATCCCAGAAGCGTCATTGCCTACGATGAGCAGGGTCAGGAGTGTTTTCGGGCCGTCAGCATCTGGGTTCTGATGGATCTGGACAAACGCAGCATGATCCTGCCGGACAAAAGCGGCATCAGTGTTCTGGGCACCCTCCGGGGTCTGGAGCTGGACATTCCCCAGGGTCTGCCGGCCAGGGATCTGCGCTGCCATAGCAGCCGCAGTGTCTGCTTTACGGATCTGGACCGGAACGGTCACATGAACAACACCCGCTGCCTGGACTGGGTCAGCGACCTGCTGCCCAGCCGTTTCCATGAAAACCATACGCCCCGGGAAATCACGGTCTGCTATTTCAATGAATCCCGGGAAGGCCAGAGCCTGGATCTGAGCTGGGATATGCTCGAGGATGGCTGTCTGCAGGTGGATGCCCACCGGAAAATGGAAGAAAAAACCGATCGGATTTTCTCTGTCCGGTTCCTCTACTGATCCTTGTATCCAATTGTAACTTTTGTTTTTATGTAAACTAATGAAATCTCCACAGGATTGTGTAAACCTGTGGAGATTTTTTGATAAAGACAAATTTCGCCTTGATTTGACAGGGGTTTTCCACTCCTACCCTGTGGATTAGCCTGTGGATAATGTGGATAACTCGAATTATGAAACCCGTTACAACAATTTACAACATTTTTTATGTCAACTATTTTTTATCAGGATGGGGTTCTTTTATTGGCCAAAATCAAAAATCCTCAAAAATAAAAAGACCTTATGCAGTACGTTTTTGTGTACTGCATAAGGTCTTAAATGCTTAGAGTTTCTTGAGCGTTCTCAGACTGCTCTTTTTTGCTTTTTTACTTCACAGGGGAAGCACTGCGCAGGGTGACATCATGGTAGCCGCCTTCCACGATGGAGACGGAGGAAACCAGCGTCAGCTTAGCCTCCCGCTGCAGATCGGGAATGGTCAGCACACCACAGTTGCACATGGTGGCGCGGACCTTATACATGGAAGCCTCCACATTGTCATGCAGGGGACCGGCGTAGGTGACGTAGGAGTCAACGCCTTCCTCGAAGCTCAGCTTTGCGGAGCCGCCCAGGTCGTAGCGCTGCCAGTTCCGGGCACGGTTGGAGCCTTCGCCCCAATACTCCTTCATATAAGCGCCGTTGACCATAACCTTGGGGGTGGGGCCTTCGTCGAACCGGGCAAAGTAACGGCCCAGCATCAGGAAGTCCGCGCCCATGGCCAGTGCCAGGGTCATGTGGTAGTCATGAACGATACCGCCGTCGGAGCAGATGGGTACATAGATACCGGTCTCCTTGAAGTACTCGTCCCGGGCCTCGGCCACATCGATGACGGAGGTAGCCTGACCGCGGCCAATGCCCTTGGTTTCACGGGTGATGCAGATGGAGCCGCCGCCGATGCCGATCTTGACGAAGTCAGCGCCAGCCTCTGCCAGGAAGCGGAAGCCATCCTTATCCACCACGTTACCGGCGCCGATCTTCACGGTGTCGCCATAGTGGTCGCGAACCCACTTGATGGTGTTGGCCTGCCAGCAGGTATAGCCTTCGGAGGAGTCGATGACCAGAACGTCAACACCGGCTTCCAGCAGAGCGGGAATTCTCTTGGCGTAGTCCCGGGTGTTGATGCCGGCGCCAACCAGGTAGCGCTTCTTGTCATCCAGCAGCTCCAGGGGGTTTTCCTTGTGGGAGGAGTAGTCCTTGCGGAAAACGAAGTACATCAGATGATCGTTCTCATCCACAATGGGCAGGCTGTTCAACTTGTGATCCCAGATGATGTTATTGGCTTCCTTCAGAGTGGTATCCTTGGGAGCGGTAACCAGCTTTTCACGGGGGGTCATGAAGGTGCTGACCTTGTCGGTCTTTTCCATGCGGCTGACGCGGTAATCACGGCTGGTGACAATGCCCAAAAGCTTTCCGTTGGCAGTGCCGTCCTCGGTGATGGCCACGGTGGAGAAGCCGTTCTTTTCCTTCAGCTTCAGGACGTCCTCCAGAGTGGCATCGGGGGTCAGGTTGGAAGCGGAGGTAACAAATCCGGCTTTATAACCCTTCACCTTCGCCACCATGGCAGCCTGATCTTCAATGGACTGAGAGCCATAAATAAAGCTGATGCCGCCTTCCTTGGCCAGGGCAATGGCCAGGGTGTCATTGGAGACGGACTGCATGACAGCGGAAGTCAGGGGCACATTCAGGGAAATCGCAGGTTCTTCCACGCCCTTACGATACTTGACCAGAGGGGTCTTCAGACTAACGCGGTCGGGAATACATTCTTCAGAAGTATAGCCGGGGACAAGCAGATATTCGCTGAAGGTGTGGCTGGGTTCCGGGTAATAGTACGCCATTTGATTTTTCCTCCTAAATGATTTGATATGATTATTTTTCTTATTAATTGCAGATCAGAATCTTAACCCTCTCCTGTGAGGGGGGATCTTTTGTTACAGGGTTTTGCCGTCGCCATGGTCCAGAAGCTGCTTGACATTGGTGCCATCGGTGTTCAGGGTTTTGAAATTGCCCATCACTTCGCTGACGGAATCCACGATGGAGAAGGTGTAGGGATACTTGCGGATAATCCGGGCCACAATGCTGGCCTGGGTCTTGTTGACCACGCAGATCAGCAGGTTGGTCTCACGTCCGGCATACATTCCCTTGGCGGGAATCAGAGTCGCGGTATGATGAACCTTTTTGATGATCTCATCGGAAATTTCCATGGGGTAATCGGTAATGATTTCAAACCGGACCGCTTCCCGGCCGCTTTTGATCCGCCGTTCCACCAGGGTGGAGGCGGCAAAGCTGTACAGAATACACATGATCACCGGCTCCATCTGATATCCAAACACAAAGTAGCTGATGCCGGCAATAAACACATTCATGGTGAAGGTCATACCATAGACACTCTTGTTGGGGTCCTTTTCATGAATCAGAGCGGAGATAAAATCCGTACCGCCGGAATAGGCGCTGGCCCGGGCCAGAATGGAGCAATTAAAGCCATGAATAATACCGGCCACCAGAGGTCCCATGATTTTGCTGGTCCCGTTTGGTGTGGAATAGGCAAACATGGAAAGATCCACATGATCCAGAATCAGCAGCCCAACCGAAAAGGTCACCACATAGACCATACTCCGCAGGGCGATGGGCTTGCTGACCTTGAAATAACACATGGCAGCCAGAGGCACATTGATCAGCAGACTGAGAGAGCCCACACTGATGCCAAACAGCTCCTGAATGATGGTACAAATACCATTGATGCCGGAAGGTGCAAAGGCATTTGGAAAGACAAACAACTCATAATTGAGGGCGCCGATGATACCAATACCGGCGATCACAAGATAAGTCCAAATTTTTTTATAGTTCGTCATAGAGCAACTCCCATGATCCAATTGATATATTGTATTTTTCGGCATTATACTGTTTCTTAATGGTTAATTTTATCATAGCATGCCTGCAATATCAAGGCACAAAATAACAAATTTTTCGTTTTCTTTTCTGTGAGAAGCGGAAGCAGGTGTTCACACCGGACACACACATTCTTTTTTCTGCGCTCATTGAAAGAATTTGATTTTCAGGTAAAAATGCATCTGTTCCCCCTTTGAAAACATCGGAAAATGGGCATTTTTACAATGGAATTTCCACAAAATTTCCTTGTGTTTTATGGACAAATGTGATAAAATTTAAGGTGAATTATTATGCCCGGAAAATGGCCTTTACTCCTGGCCGCGGGTCTGAAAAAGAGAAGGAAAGGAGCCGCAATATGTACGCATCCGCCTATGTCTGGGCCAAGGTTCTGATGTACATGGAAGAACGTCTTGGCGCTGTTACCGTCTCCGCCTGGTTTGATGATGCCGAGGTGGTGGAACTGAACGAAGAAAATCTGATTCTCTATTCTCCCTCGGATTTCCGCCGGGAAATCATCCGGCGCCGCTGCACCGATTATATTCACGATGCCCTGAAGGAGATTTTCAATTCTGATGCCAAGCTGCTGGTATTCGGCGACGAAGAAATGGAAGCCCGGAAATCCCGGGGCAAAAACAAACATTCCATGGACTTCAATCCCCAGTTTACCTTTGACAATTTCGTGGTCGGTCCCTCCAACCGGTTCGCCCACGGCGCCGCCCTTGCGGTATCCAAAACCCCGGGCCAGGTTTACAATCCCCTCTTCCTCTACGGCCCTCCCGGCGTGGGAAAAACCCATCTGCTGTACGCCATTGCCAACGGCATCCGCAAGCAGAACCCCAATGCCAACATTGTCTATATCAAGGGCGACCAGTTTACCAATGAACTGATTGACGCCATCAAAAACGGCAAAAACATTGAATTCCGTTCCAAATACCGGGAAGCAGACCTGTTCCTGGTGGATGATATTCAATTCATCGCCGGCAAGGAAAGCACCCAGGAGGAATTTTTCCATACCTTCAACAAGCTCTATGAAGAGCACAAGCAGATCGTCCTCACCAGCGACCGCAAGCCGGACGACATGCCCACTCTGGAAGACCGGTTAAGGAGCCGTTTCCAGTGGGGCCTGATTGCGGACATCAACCCCCCGGACTATGAAACCAGAATGGCCATTCTGAAAAACAAGGCCATGCACCTGGGACTTCAGCTGGACGACGACGTCTGCAATTACATTGCCATCAACATCACCAACAATGTCCGTCAAATTGAAGGCACCGTCAAGAAAATTCTTGCCTACCGGGATCTGAATAATATGCCCCTGGACCTGCCCAACATTTCCCGGGCCATCAGCGATATGTTCAAGGCCGAGGGCAATGCCCTTCCGACACCCAGCCTGATTATCACCCAGGTATGCAAATTTTATAATATTGATGACTCCGTCATCCGCAGCACCAAGAAAAACAAGGGAACCGCCGATGCCCGGCAGGTGGCCATGTATCTGATCCGGCAGCTGACGAATCTTTCCTTCCCCGATATCGGCAAGGAATTCGCCCGGGATCACACCACGGTCATGCACGCGGTGAAAAAGGTGGAGGCATCCCTGAAAGCGGGAGACACCAACCTGCAAAACGCGGTTCGTGACATCACCGCCAACATCAACAGCAGCCTGTAACGGGTTAGCACCCGTTGGCAGTTCGAGCCTTTGGTGCGTTCATGATCCTACATCCTCTGGGCCCCCCTCTTCGAAACATGATTATCGTCGGTCATTTTAGGAATTAGACCGGGGTTTGAGAGTTCTTCTTTTTTTAACCCTGATTTTGTCCACAGGGCCTGTTAATTGTGGATGAAATTTGTGTGGAAAACTTTCGACGAAATTTGCATCCACACTTTCCTGTGGACAGCTGTGAAAAACCGCACATTGGGTTGTGGACAAATTTTTGTTGGTGCTCTAAGGAAAAATGCACTTATCCACATAACTTCGTACTAGTACTCCTGTTACTACCTTAACCTATGAAAGATATATATATCTAGATTTTTTAGCAAGAAAGGAAATTGACCATGCGTTTTACCTGTGAAAAAAACATGCTGGTTCAAGGCCTGAATATCGCGGGCCGGGCCGTTGCCCAGAAAAGCAGTCTTTCCGTCATCGAAGGCATCCTCTGCCGGGCCGGTCTCGGCCTGAGCCTCACCGGATATAATATGGAAACCGCCATTACCTATGAAATTGAGGCGGAGGTTTCCGATCCCGGTGACTGCATCCTGCCGGCCAAGCTGTTTGGCGACATCATCCGCCGGCTGCCGGAAGGCCCCGTTACCGTGGTGGTGGACGAAACCTATAAGGTTTCCATTCGGTCCGGCTATGCTTCCTTTACCATTTCTGCTGAAAGCGCCGAGGATTACCCCGATCTGCCGGACGTTCATGAAGGCCGGCCCATCCGGATCCCCCAGACAAAGCTGAAGGAAATGATTTCCGGCACCATTTTTGCCGTCTCCGAAAATCAGGGCCGCCCCATCCACACCGGTGTGAAATTTGAAGTCACCGATTCCTCCATCACCGCCATCGCCGTGGACGGCTTCCGTCTGGCCCGGCGGACCTGGCATCCGGAAGAGGGCACCGGCCGGGAGCTGAATTTTGTGGTTCCCGCCCCGGGCTTGAAGGAAGTGGAAAAAATTCTCACCGATTCCGAGGAAGAAGCCTCCTTCACCCTGGGCACCAAGCACATTCTCTTCCAGATCGGTGCCGCGACTCTGGTTTGCCGGCTGCTGGAAGGGGAATTCCTGGATTGGCGGAAGGTGGTTCCCACGGGCTGCCCCATTCAGCTGGTTGCCAATGTGGGTGATCTTTCCTCCAGCGTGGACCGCGTGGGTCTGATCGTTTCCGAAAAATACAAAAGCCCCGTCCGCTGCATTTTTGGTCATCAGGAGCTGCTGATGCGGACCAACACCACCATCGGTGCCGCCGAGGACAAGTGCGCCATTGCCGGCGACGGCAAGGAGCTGGAAATCGGCTTCAATGTCCGGTATCTGGCGGATGCCCTTCGGGCCGTCCCCTCTGAGGAAGTGACATTGGAGCTGACCAATGGTCTCAGCCCCATTGTTCTGACCCCGGTGGACGATAAACACGATTTTGCCTATATGGTTCTGCCGGTCAGAATCAAAAATGCCTAACGGAACATTGAGGGATTCACAATGAAAGTAGTCGTCAAGAAAAAAGAAAATCTGATCCCCGTGTCCATCAGCACGGACTATATTAAATTGCAGGACGCCATGAAATTTGCCAACATCGTCTATTCCGGCGGCGAGGCAAAGGCCCTGATTCAGGAAGGAAACGTATCCGTCAACGGAGAAGTGTGCACCATGCGGGGCAAAAAGCTCTACAATGGCGACAAATTTGAGTTCGACGGCCAGACCTACCTGATTTCCTATTATTCATGATGTTAACGGAACTGGAGCTTCGCTGTTTTCGCAATTATGAAGAAGCGAAGCTGGAATGTGCCCCCGGTGTGAATCTGATTGTGGGGGACAATGCCCAGGGAAAAACCAATCTGCTGGAAGCCATTTCCTATCTTGGCTGCGGAAGAAGCTTTCGGGCCAATAAAACCGGGGAAATGGTCCGGTTTGGGGCGGATTTTGGGGAGATTTCCGGCAAAGTCTTTTCCCAGGAACGGGAACAGACCCTGCGGTTTCTTCTGTTTTCCGGTTCCCGGCCCCGGCAAATCTTTAGAAACGGTGTCAAGAAGAAGTCTGCCGGAGAAATCGCCGGGGTGCTGCCCACGGTGCTGTTTTGCCCGGAGGATCTGATGGTGCTGAAAATGGGCGCCAGCCAGCGGCGGCGGATGGGGGATCAGGTGTTATGTCAACTTCGACCCAATTATGACGCCGCCCTGACGGAATATAACCGGATTCTGGAACAAAAATCCCGGATTCTCAAGGATCATTTTGACAATCCCGCGCTGCTGGATATTCTGCCGGAGTACAACACCCGGCTTTGTCAGGTGGGCGCCTTGCTGATATCCTACCGGGCCCGGTTTTATGACAGCCTGGGAACATCCGCGGGAAAATTCCACAACCAGTTTTCCGGCGGTGTGGAAAACTTTTCCCTGGAATATAAGACGGTTTCTACCGTCAGAGATCCCTTTGCCCCGGTTTCCCAGCTGACCCAGGATCTGCTGGATCATCTGGACCGGCACCACCGGGCGGAGCTGGAAAGCGCCCAGTGCCTCACCGGCCCCCACAAGGATGATTTTACGGTTTGCCTGAGCGGCATTGATCTCAAATCCTATGGCTCCCAGGGCCAGACCCGCACCGCGGCCATCAGCCTGAAGCTGGCCCAGCGGGAATTGATGGGCCGGGAATGGGGCGAAGAGCCGGTGCTGCTGCTGGACGATGTATTGTCCGAGCTGGATCCCGGCCGTCAGGATTTCGTCCTGAATCAAATCACCGCCGGACAGGTGTTCATCACCTGCTGCGAGCCGGGAAGATTTACAAAACTCGGAAAAAACATTGAAATACACAGAGGAACGATCATTTGACCATCCTAGGGGAGCGCCTTGTTTCCCCGGACGTAAGACATGAGCAGCAATGATTACAGGAGGACAATATGTCTGACGAAACGAAAGTAACCCAAGAATACGGCGGTTCCCAGATCCAGGTTTTGGAAGGTCTGGAAGCCGTGCGGAAGCGGCCCGGTATGTACATCGGTTCCACTTCCTCCTCCGGCCTGCACCATCTGGTGTACGAAATTGTGGATAACTCCATTGACGAAGCCCTGGCCGGATACTGCAAGCATATCACTGTCACCATCAACCCCGGCAATACCATCACCGTCACCGACGACGGTCGTGGTATCCCCGTGGATATCCAGCCCCAGACCGGCAAGCCTGCTCTGGAGGTTGTCTTTACCGTGCTTCATGCCGGCGGCAAGTTCGGCGGCGGCGGCTATAAGGTTTCCGGCGGCCTTCACGGCGTTGGCGCTTCCGTTGTCAATGCCCTTTCCGAATGGCTGCAGGTCAGAGTCCATAAAAACGGACTGATTCATGAGATGAAATTTGCCCGGGGCGCCATCACCCAGGAAATGACCGTGGTGGGCAAGACGGAGAAAACCGGCACCGAGGTTACCTTCAAGCCGGACCCCGAGATGTTTGATACCCTGGTCTATGACTATGAAATTCTCCATGAGAGGATGCGGGAGGAGGCCTTCCTGAACGCGGGGCTCAGTATCACCATCACCGACAACCGCCAGGCCGACGACATCTCCGAGACCATGTGCTACGAGGGCGGCATCCGGGAATTTGCGGTGTGGTGCAACCGGAACAAGACGGCCATCCACAATGATGTCATCTATATGCACGGCACCAAGGGGGACGCCTCCGCGGAAATCGCCGTCCAATATAATGATGGCTACAATGAATTTCTGCTGTCCTTTGCCAACGATGTGCGTACCCCCGAAGGCGGTATGCATGAGACCGGCTTCAAGACGGCACTGACCCGTGTTCTCAATGCCTACGGCCAGAAAAACGGCATCATCAAGGGGGATGACAAGGTCTCCGGCGAGGACTGCCGGGAGGGAATCACCGCCATCATCTCCGTGAAGCTGACGGATGCCCAGTTTGAAGGCCAGACCAAGGCCAAGCTCGGAAATGCCTATATCCGGACCCTGGTGGACCAGATTGTCAATGAGCAGCTGTCCGTCTACTTCGAGGAACACCCCCAGACCGCTAAGGCCATTCTGGAAAAGGCCATGATGGCCAACCGGGCCCGGGAAGCCGCCCGGAAAGCCCGGGAATCCATCCGCCGGAAAACCGGTCTGGAATCCGGCCAGATGCCTGACAAGCTCCAGGACTGCAACGAGCGCAACCCCGAACTGTGTGAAATTTACATCGTCGAGGGTGACTCCGCAGCGGGCTCTGCCATTCAGGGCAGAGATTCCCGGTTCCAGGCAATACTCGCCATGTGGGGTAAGATGCTGAATGTGGAAAAGGCCAGAGCCGACAAAATTTACGGCAACGACAAGCTGTATCCCCTGATCGTGGCCCTGGGCGGCGGCATTGGTGAGGAATTTGACATCCAGAAGCTGCGCTATCACAAGGTCATCATCATGTCCGATGCGGACGTGGACGGCGCCCATATCCGGACGCTGCTGCTGACCTTCTTCTTCCGCTATATGCGGCCCATGATTGAGAACGGCTATGTCTACTCCGCCGTTCCGCCCCTGTACAAGCTGACGAGGGGTAAAACCGTGCGTGTTGCCTATTCCGACGAAGAGCGGGATCTGGTGTCCGCCCAGCTCCGGGAAAACAACCCCAATGCCAAGGTGGAGATCAACCGGTTCAAGGGTCTGGGCGAAATGGATGCCCACGAGCTGTGGGAGACCACCATGGACCCGGAAAAGCGGACCCTGCGCCGGATTACTCTGGAGGATGCCCGCCGGGCTGACGCCATCTTCACCGTCCTCATGGGCGAACAGGTGGAGCCCCGGAAGGAATGGATCGAGAAAAATGCCAAGTATGCAGTCAATATTGACATCTAAGGAGGTGACGCAAGTTGGCACATAATCGTTCTTACAAACCCGAGGATATTCTCTTTCCCGACCAGGTGATCACCGAGAGCAACCTGGTGGAGGAAATGGAGAAATCCTATATTGAATACGCCATGAGCGTCATTGTGGGCCGTGCTTTGCCCGACGTTCGTGACGGCTTGAAGCCGGTTCATCGCCGGATCCTGTACACCATGTACGAAAGCGGCCTGACTTCCGACAAGCCCTTTAAAAAGTCTGCCACCTGCGTCGGTGACGTGCTGGGTAAATATCATCCCCACGGCGACGCATCGGTTTACGACGCTATGGTGCGTCTGGCCCAGGACTTTTCCATGCGGTATATGCTGGTGGACGGCCACGGCAACTTCGGCTCCGTGGACGGCGACCCAGCTGCTGCCTACCGTTATACCGAGGCCCGCCTTTCCAAGCTGTCCAACGAAATGCTCCGGGACATCGACAAGGAGACCGTCAACTGGGACCCCAACTTCGATGAATCCCGGAAGGAACCCCGGGTGCTTCCCAGCCGGTTCCCCAACCTGCTGGTGAACGGCTCCAGCGGCATTGCCGTTGGCATGGCCACCAACATCCCTCCCCACAACCTGACGGAGGTCATCAACGCCTGCGTCTGCGTGCTGGACGATCCCGAATGTTCCATGGCGGATCTGATGGAGCACATTTCCGGCCCTGACTTCCCCACCGGCGGTATTATCATGGGCCGGTCCGGCATCCGTGCTGCCTACGCCACCGGCCGCGGCAAGGTGGTGGTGAGAGCCCGGACCGAATTCGAGGAATTCGGCAAGGACCGGATGCGGATCATCGTGACCGAGCTTCCCTATCAGGTCAACAAGCGCCAGCTCATCAAGACCATTGCCGAGCAGGTGAAGGACAAGCGCCTGGATGGCATTTCCGACCTGCGGGATGAAAGTGACCGCAACGGTATGCGGATGGTCATTGAGCTGAAGAAGGACGCCAATCCCCAGGTGGTGCTGAATAACCTGTTCAAGCAGACTTCCTTGCAGAGCAGCTTTGGCATCATCATGCTGGCTCTGGTGGATGACCAGAAGCAGCCGAAGATCCTGTCCCTGCGGCAGATCATCGACGAATACCTGGCCCATCAGAATGAGGTTCTGACCCGGCGCACCGAGTACGACCTGCGCAAAGCCCGGGAACGGGCACACCTGTTGGAAGGTCTGCTGATTGCCCAGGACAACATTGACGAGGTCATCCGCATCATCCGCAGCGCCTATGACGATGCCAAGCAGAAGCTGATGGAACGGTTTGCTCTGGATGACATTCAGGCCCAGGCCATTCTGGATATGCGCCTGAAGGCACTGCAGGGGCTGGATCGGGAGAAGCTGCAAAATGAGTATAACGAGCTCATGGAGCGGATCGACTATTATCTGGGCCTGCTGGCAGACCCTGCCAAGATGCGCGCGGTCCTGCGGGAGGAATTGATTGCCATCCGGGACAAGTTTGGCGACAAGCGGAAAACGGAGATTCAGGAAATCGAGGACGAGCTTGATATTGAAGATCTGATCGAGGAAGAGACCTGTGCCTTTACCCTCAGCCATCAGGGTTACATCAAGCGGATGCCTGTGGATACCTACCGGACCCAGAGCCGGGGCGGCCGCGGCGTCAACGCCCAGAATCTGAAGGACGAGGACTATGTCAAGTCTCTGATGATTGCCTCCACCCATGACCATATTCTGTTCTTCACCGACAACGGCAAGGTCCACCACCGGAAGGGATATCAGATCCCCGAGGCTGGCCGGACTGCCCGCGGCACGGCCATTGTCAATGTGCTGCCCCTGGATCCCGGCGAAAATGTAACCGCCGTGGTCACCACCCGGGAATTCCACGATGACGAATATCTGATGATGGTCACCACCCAGGGCACCGTCAAGAGAATTCCCTTCGTGGCTTTGAAAACCAACCGCAAGGGAGGCATCCGGGCCCTGACCTTGAACGAGGGGGATCACCTGATTAATGTAATCCGCACCAATGGCAATGACAACATCCTGCTGACCACCGCCTGCGGTATGGCCATCTGCTTCAACGAAAATGATGTGCGGCCCATGGGTCGTGATGCCGCCGGTGTTCGCGGTATTATGTTAACCGGTGAGGACTTTGTGGTGGGTGCCGAAAAGGCGGAAGAGGGCAAGACGCTGCTGACCGTCACAGAAAATGGCTACGGCAAGCGCACGGAGCTGGCCGAATACCTGCGGACCGGCCCCAATGGGGAGAAGATCCCCCAGGGCCGCGGCGGCAAGGGTCTGAAGAACTACAACATCACCTCCAAGACCGGCAACGTGGCCGGCTGCCGTGTGGTGGGAGAGAATGACGACGTGATGCTGATTGAAAACGGCGGCGTTATCATTCGGATTCCTGCCTCTTCCATCAATATCTATAAGCGGGATGTGATGGGCGTCATTGTCATGCGCATCGAGGAGGGCAATAAGGTGGTCTCTTTGGAGCGTGTGGAGAACATTGAGGAACCGGCTGAGGTATGAAAACCGTAACCCTTTACACCGATGGCGCCTGTTCCGGCAATCCCGGCCCCGGGGGCTGGGGGGCCATTCTGGAATATAACGGCATCGAAAAGGAGCTGTCCGGCGGAGAGGTCAACACCACCAACAACCGGATGGAGCTGACCGCCGTGATCCGGGGCTTGCAGGCACTGAAAGAGCCCTGTATTGTGGAACTGTATTCCGACTCCAAGTATGTCATCGACGCCCTGGAAAAGGGCTGGGCCTGGGGCTGGAAGAAGCGGGGATGGATCAAGTCTGATAAAAAACCGGCTTTGAATCCAGACCTCTGGGAGATTTTGCTTTCCCTGACCATGAAGCATGAGGTTCACTATCACTGGGTGAAGGGCCACGCCGCCAACCCCAAAAATAACCGCTGCGATGAGCTGGCAGTGGGTGAATGGAAAAAGCTGAAATAAGGAAATCCTGTTTCACAGCAGGGGAGGGGCAGAAACCTTCCCTGCCGGGAAGCAGGGGAATGGGGAGAATGGAACATGTATTTGTCGATTGGCAATGATATGGCGGTCCGGGACCGGAACATCATCGGAATTTTTGATCTGGACAACACCTCCACTTCCAAAAAGACCCGGGAGTTTTTGGCTTCCGCGGAAAAGGAAGGGGAAGTGATTCCCTGTGACGATCTGCCCAAGGCCTTTGTGCTGACCAGTGAATATGGCTTCCAGAGGGTTCATCTGACAGCCCTCAACAGCGCGACCCTGGAAAAACGTCTGAAATAAAACAGGCTTCCTGTTTTCCTGTGGATTTTCAACACAGGGCTGTGGATAAAAAATTGGTAACATAACTTAACAGAGTTTTAATAGTTATACACTTTTTTTCTTCACAATTGGTGGGTATAATAAAGACAAATAAATCACTACTTCAATGAACTTTCTTCATTTTTCATTTTCCTTTCCTCTTATTGATTGCAAAATTCGCGGCTTGAAAAAGCCGCGAATTTTGCTTTGCAGGGAATATTTACCGGAACAAAGAGAAACAGGATGATGAAAAAGGATGACGCCATATAAAAAACCGGAAGCATTATTGCTTCCGGTTTTTCTTTGTCTTGAATTATTTGGACTTTTCATCGTCGGTTTTCAGGTATTTACCGCTGATGCGGTCCTCAATGCGGGTCAGAGAATACTTCATATCCTCATAGCAGGATTTGGTGATGCTGTCCACAAAACCATTTTCATAGGCCTGCATGGCCTGATAGATTCGGACCACCCGGCGGTCGCCGTCCACACAGTCGGTTTCCTTCAGGGTGTAAATGGGGGTATAGCTGTAATTGGTCACCCGGGTGACACCGGCGTGATTGTCCTTGGTGATTTCAATATCCAAAATGATGGAATAGTTACTGCCGCCGGCGGTGGCATCTCCAAAGAAATCGCCCAGAGAATAGGCCACCAGCGTGCCCGATGCCTTGTCAAAGTCAATTTGGTGAACCCGGTGGGGATGGGTGCCGATGATTACATCCACACCGTTTTTCTTCATCAGATTCACAATTCGTTCCTGACTGTCGCTGATGGTGTCCGTGCCTTCGCTGCCCCAGTGGAGCATGGCAATGATGATATCCGGCTTTTCTGAGGCCACATTTTTCAGAATCCGGGTGATGCCTTCGGTATCTACGGTTCTGTATTCGCTGTCATAGTCTTTATACAGCAGATTGATACAGTCCTCACTGCCGTCGGGCAGACCCATGCCGCCCATGCCTTTGGTGAAGGCCACAAAGGCCACTTTTATGCCCTGGGCCTCGCAGATGGTATAGCCCTTGGCCCGCTGAAAATCATCCTTGGTGGCATAGGCGCCCAGAGGCTCCATGCCACTGCTGTGGATGGCTTGCAGGGTGGAATTCAAACCGATGAGGCCGTTGTTGATGGCGGTGGAATTGGCCATCTGGATCAGGTCCACTCCGGCGCCCCGGAGAGATTCCAGCAGCTGAATGGGGGCGGAGACACGGTCCGTGCCGTAGGGCTCGCCTACAATGTTTCCTTCCAGATTCATCACCGTCAGATCCGCATCGGAAAGAATGGGAACCACATCGATGAAGGATCGGGTGAATTCATAACCGGTGGCAGAAAGACCGGATTTCACCACACTGTCGGTGATATTCAGATCGCCGGCGGCCCGGATATGAATGGTGGAGGTGGTGTTCTGTTCTGCCCAGGACTGGGGCTTGGTTTCCGGTGCCGCGGTTTCCTTGGTGGAAGCCTGGGTTTCCTTGGGCGCATCATCACTGCCTATACCGGTGTCCCGGATCATGGCCATCAATACCACAGCGCATACCACCAGCAACGCGGCGGCTGTGATCAGACCGGCTTTCATCCGTTTCTGCTCCTGGGCCTGCTTCTGGCGCATTTCTTCCCGCCGCTGACGGCGTTTATTCATTTCGTCATCCTGGCGAGCCATGGTATGTCTCCTTTTTATGTGGGATTCGATATTTGCTATTATACTGTACGATTCGCCTTAAAACAAGAGTTATTCTGTGAACTCTCTTTGAACCACCGCTCTGGTTTCCTCCGCGTTCCGGCGGATTTCCGCCTGAAGGGCTTCCAGACTGGGGAATTTCCGCTCCGGCCGAAGAAACTGATAAAATTCAATGGTGATCTTCCGGCCATACAGATCCCCGGAATAGTCCAGAATCCAGGGTTCCACCGTGATGCCCTGGCCTTCCACGGTGGGCCGGGTGCCGATGTTGGTGACGGCGGGATAGCGCTTCCCGTCAACCAGCACGCAGCAGGCATAGACACCGAATTTCGGGATGGCCAGGCCGGCAGGCAGATGCAGATTGGCAGTGGGAATTCCGAGACGGCGTCCCAACTGTTTGCCGGGCACCACGGTTCCGGTCAGGGTATAGGGGTGGCCCAGAAATCTCACCGCAGTGGCCATGTCTCCCGTTTCAATCTGCCGGCGAATGTAGGTGCTGGAAATCCGGATGTCTCCCAGAGCCTGCTCCGGCACCACGGCGCAGGGCAGATTTCGTTCCAGACAGAATTTCTGGAGTTTTTCCGCAGTGCCTTCTCCCCGGTGGCCAAAGTGGAAATCATCGCCGCAGACAAAGCCGGCAGCCCCTTCCCGGAGGAAGGATTCCAAAAAGGATTCCCAGGGCTGGCCCATGGTTTCCCTGGTCACGGGAAGAACCTTCACTGCTTCCATGCCGTAGCGGTTCAGCAGCAGCAGACGGTCCGGTATGGTGCTGATGAGCACCGTGGGATGCTCCACAAACAGGGATTTGGGATGACGGTCAAAGGTGATGGCCGCCGGGGTGCATCCATATTCAGTTGCAAGACGGCAGCAGGCCTTCAAAAGCTCCTGGTGGCCCAGATGAACACCGTCGAAAAAGCCGAGCGCATAGATATATTTCTTCATAAATCAAATTGGGTCGAAATGCGGTCAGTCTACCTCAAAAAAACTCTTGATGGTTGACATAACATTATCCTCCATCTTACCCAGCATGAGAAATTCCCCCGCCTGGCTGTAACAGCGGTAGGTACCGGGCTCCATCTGCATGGTAAAGGAATTTCCATGGCGGCAGCGGGTCTCCTGCTTGGGACTCAGAGTCACGGCAGGGTAATTGCGGAACATGGTGTCCACATTGCGCAGATATTGGCCGGGATCATCAGAATCCAGCAATTCCTGCAGCGGAACGGCTTCTTCGATGGTGTATTCGCCCGCCTGAACCCGGCGCAGCTGCTGCATACAGCCGCCGCAGCCAAGAGCGGCGCCGATGTCCTTGCACAATGTACGAATATAGGTACCCTTGGAGCATTTCACCCGGAGCCGGGCGGTGTTGCCGGAAAATTCCAGACAGGTCAGCTCCATGATCTCAATTTCCCGGGGCTGACGCTCCACTTCCTGCCCCTTCCGGGCCAGGTCGCAGAGTTTTTGTCCGTTTACCTTCAGGGCAGAATACATGGGGGGAATCTGCATGATTTTTCCACGAAAACGGGGAAGAACCGACAGAAATTCCTCTTCCGTCAGATGCACCTCCTGCTCCTGAAGGGTGGTGCCGAATACGTCCTCCGTGTCGGTGGTGCGGCCCAGAAGCAGAGTTGCTTCATAGGCTTTTTCCGCGTGCTCAAAAAATTCCACACCCCGGGTGCCCCGGCCCACAAAAACCGGCAGTACCCCGGTGGCCATGGGGTCCAGCGTGCCGCCGTGGCCGATGCGGCGGGTATTGAACACCCGCCGGAGTCTGGCCGTCACATCCTGACTGGTCCACTCCTGGGGCTTGTCTACGATGACGATGCCGTTCATGGGGAACCTCCTTACAGGCAGCCGTGGGGCTCGTTTAAATGAAGCATGGCCTGTTCCACGGCTGCGTGCGCTTCTTCCAGGCTGAGCTTTAAGGTGGCGCCGGCAGCGCCCTTGTGACCGCCGCCGCCAAACTGGGTGGTGATCAGGGTCGCGTCATAGCCGGGCACCGCCCGGACCGACAGCTTCACATCTGCATCTTTGGTTTCCCGCAGGGTTGCTGCCATGCAGACCCCGGCAATGGTCCGGGGGAAGGAGGAAATGTTGTCCATGTCGTCCTCTGTGACGCCGATGGATTCCTCCACGGACTTGGGAATGGCCACAATGGCCAGCTTTCCCTCAGCAAAAACCTTCATGTTTTCCACAATCCAGGCCTGGATCTTCAGACGGCCCAGGGTGTTGGTTTCAAACAGTTCCTGGTTCAGCTGATAGGTTCTGGCCCCGGCGGCCGTGCAGGCGGCGGCAGTGAGGAAGGTATGGGCAGTGGTGTTGGAATACCGGAAACAGCCGGTGTCCGTGGAGGCGCCGACATAAATGGCGTTGGCGATTTCTTCGTCCATTTCTACCCACAGCTCTTCCAACAGATCAAAAATCAGTTCGGCGCAGGAGGCGGAAGCGGGATCCACCAGTTCGTTTTCCGTAAAGGAGGTTGCGGACCCATGGTGGTCGATCCGCAGGGCGATGCGGCCCAGATATTGTTCAAAATCCCTGGGCAGCATCTGGGGGGACGCCACGTCCACGGTGACGAGGACATCGCCATCCCCGGCCGTTTCCTTGGTGAGCCCATCGTGGAGCCAGGCAAACCGGTCAGATACCTCGGCATTGCAGAGAATGTGGGCGGTTTTTCCCATTTTCCGTAAAATCCAGCACAGAGCGGCGGAGGAACCGATGGTGTCCCCGTCGGGGCGGCGGTGGGTCAGAATGGCGTAATGATCGTGATTCAGCAGAAAATCTGCGGTATCATGCCTGTTCATCATCTTCATCGTGCTTGACTCCCAGGGAGTTGATGAGGCCCAGCATCCGGGCACCATAGGTGATGGAATCGTCCAGAGACCAGACAATCTCGGGGCAATAGCGCAGCTTCAGGTTGCTGCCCAGCTGACGGCGCAGGTAGCCGCCGGCAGACTTGAGACCTGCCATGGCTTCCTTTGCCTTTTCATCCGGAAGGAAGGAGACATAGACCTTGGTGTAGCGCAGGTCGGGGGTGGTTTCCACCCGGGTGATGGAGATCATGGTGTCCTGAACCCGGGGGTCCTTGACGGTACGAAGAAGACTGGACAGTTCCTTCTGGATTTCTTCATTGATGCGGTTGATGCGATTGGATGCCATGTTACATCCCTCCTATGCAATGGTTTGTGAGAAAATGATCCGCCGCACCGCATTGGCGGTGCGGCGGAGTTTTGTCGATTCGCAGAGCACCTCTGGTCGAGGGGCCCTAAGGATGTCAGATTCTTGCCAGAGTCGGTAACGAAATGGCTTAGCGCTTGACTTCCTGCATGGTGAAACATTCGAAGATATCGTATTCCTTGATATCGTTGTACTTGGCAATGGTCATGCCGCACTCGAAGCCGGCGGTGACTTCCTTGGCAGCATCCTTGAACCGCTGCAGGGAGCCGATTTCGCCTTCGTGGATGACGATGTTGTCACGCAGCACGCGGACCTGGGCATCCCGGGTGACCTTGCCGTCCTTGACCATACAGCCGGCAACAGTGCCGATGGCGCTGACCTTGTAGGTCATACGGACTTCGGCGTGACCCAGGATGACTTCCTCGTACTTGGGCGCCAGCATGCCCTTCATGGCAGCTTCGATTTCGTCCACGGCGTCATATATGACACGATAGAACCGCATGTCAACATTGGCGCGGTGGCCGGAAGCCTGGGCGGCGGCATCAGGACGGACGTTGAATCCAACGATGATGGCGCCGGCAGTGGAAGCCAGCAGCACGTCGGACTCGTTGATGGCGCCGACACCGGCATGGATGACCTTGACCCGGACTTCCTCGTTGGAGATCTTCTCCAGGGAAGCCTTCACGGCTTCGGCGGAGCCCTGAACGTCGGCCTTGACGATCAGGTTCAGGGTCTTCATCTCGCCTTCCTGCATCCGGCTGAACAGATTGTCCAGGGTGACCTTCTGGTTCATCATGGCCAGAGCGTCCTTGGCGGCCTGCTTGCGCTGTTCCACCAGTTCACGGGCCATGCGCTCATCGGTGACGGCGTTGAACTCGTCGCCGGGGGTGGGGACTTCTGCCAGACCGGTGATTTCCACAGGCACGGAAGGACCGGCGGTTTTCACGGTGCGGCCCTTGTCATTGGTCATGACGCGGACACGGCCCACAGCAGTACCGGCGATGACGATGTCGCCCTGATTCAGGGTGCCGTTCTGCACCAGCAGGGTGGCCACGGGACCACGGGTCTTATCCAGACGGGCCTCAATGACGGTGCCCTTGGCACGGCGGTTGGGGTTGGCCTTCAGCTCCTGGACTTCGGCGGTCAGCAGCACCATTTCCAGCAGATCCTCCAGGCCCATGCCGGTTTTGGCGGAAATGGGCACGATGATGGTATCGCCGCCCCACTCTTCGGGAACCAGGTCATACTTGGTCAGCTGTTCCTTGATCTTGTCGGGATTGGCGGTGGGCTTGTCCATCTTGTTGATGGCCACGATGATGGGCACTTCGGCGGCCTTGGCGTGGTTGATGGATTCCACGGTCTGGGGCATGATGCCGTCGTCGGCAGCCACCACCAGAATGGCGATGTCGGTGGACTTGGCGCCGCGGGCACGCATGGAGGTAAAGGCAGCGTGGCCGGGGGTATCCAGGAAGGTGATCATCTGACCATTCACATCCACGGTATAAGCGCCGATGTGCTGGGTGATGCCGCCGGCCTCGCCGGCGGTGACGGAGGTCTTTCGGATGGCGTCCAGAGTGGAGGTCTTGCCGTGGTCAACGTGACCCATGACCACCACAACGGGAGCACGGGTTTCCAGCTCTTCGGCGGTGTCCACATGGTCGTCAATAATCCGCTCTTCAATGGTGATGGTGATTTCCTTCTCCACCTTGCAGCCCATTTCGGTGGCCACGAATTCGGCGGTATCAAAGTCGATGACCTGGTTGATACCGGCCATGACGCCGTTCTTCATCAGGCACTTGATGACTTCGCTGGCGGTTTTCTTCATCCGGGAAGCCAGCTCGCCAACGGTGATCTCATCGGGAATCTTGACGGTGAGGGGTGCCTTCCGGGCAACCTCCATCTGAAGCCGGCGCATCTTTTCCTGCTCTTCGTTCCGGGACTTGTTGCCCTTGAAACCGTTTTTCTGCTGCTGCTTCTGCTGCTTGCCCTTACCACCGCCGATGCGCTGCTTGCCGCCCTGGTAATTCTGAACACGCTCAGAAACCAGGTTGTCCACGTCAGCAAACCGGTTGGCGTTCACCTGCACAGCGGAGGTGTCCACCACGCGGCGCTCCCGCTTGCGTTCCGGCTCCTGAGGTTTCGGGGCTTCGGCTGCGGGGGCAGGCTTGGAAACATTCTGATTCTGCTGGGGCCGGTTCTGATTCTGGTTCTGACCCTGGGGACGATTTCCCTGCTGACCCTGAGACCGGTTCTGGTTCTGACCCTGGGGACGGCTGCCCTGCTGGCTCTGAGGACGGGCAGACTGCTGGGCGGGCTGCTGGGCGCTCTGCTTGGGGGCGGTGGCCTTCACGGCGAAAATCTGCTCCATGGAGCTGATCTGATTCTTCTGGGTCATGTAGTCGAACACCAAATTCAGTTCCTGATCGTTCAGAACCTGGGTGTTGGACTTGGGCTTTTCATAAAACTTGGAGATGATCTCCGCGATCTCTTTGGGGGTGACACCGAAATCGGCGGCAACCTCCTTCAAACGATACTTCACAAAACTCATTCTATAAACGCACCTCCATGATGTGACAGTTCACCGCCAGACCTGCGCAAAATGTAGAATCCATAATGAGAAGTTCCTCTTTATTATGCACTGCGCATTTTGCATGATCCATGGCAGGTTTACTGCAATGATGGTCTACTTACTACAAGGATATTACTTTTTCTTCCCCTTGCGCAGGTTCCGCTGGTGGGCCTTGGCCTCGGCCTGACGCTTTTTGGCCTTTTCCGCCTTGGCGGTGAGCACTTCCAAAACGCTTTTGTACTTTTCCGGCTGGCCCAGGGCCGTAACGATGGCTAAGGAAAGCTGGGGGTCGGTGATGGCGGCAATGGCCAGGCTGGTTCTGCCCACCACAAAGCCCATCTCCTCCTTGGTGCAGTCCAGCCGGATGCACTGCTGCTCCGTGCCGGCTGCAAAGGACTTGGCTCTGCGCCAGGTGTGGTCGGAGGCGTCCCCGGCCACGATGATCAGATAGGCCTTGCCGGCCCGGGCCACGGCGCCAACGGGTTCTTCTCCCAGTTCCGCCAGGCGGCCCTTTTTGGCCAGGGCCAGATAATTTAACACCTTAGAGTCCATTGCTGTCCTCCATCTCTTTCTGCAGCTGCGCGACGACTTCCTCGGGGATGGTCACTTCCAGGCTGCGGTCCAGGGCTTTGGAGCGCAGGGCTTTTTTCAGACATTCGGGGTTGGGGCAGATGTAAGCGCCGCGGCCGTTCATCTTGCCGCCGAAGTCCAGTCTGACGATACCGTCGGTACCGCGGACAACGCGGATCATCTCCCGCTTGGCTTTGCGCTCCCGGCAGCCCATACACTGTCTTTGGGGAATTTTCTTCTGCATTGCGCTGCCTCCTTTATATCATTTCCTTTGAATGTGGGGAGGATGGGGATTATTCAGCCTCTTCCATTTCCGCTTCCACTTCGGGCTCGGCGGGCTCGGCCTGGGAAGCGGGCTTGATGTCGATTTTATAGCCGGTCAGACGGGCAGCCAGTCTTGCGTTCTGGCCTTCCTTGCCGATGGCGAGGGACAGCTGGTCATCGGGAACGATGACACGGCAGGCCTTCTGGCCGGGAACCAGGGTGACGGATACAACGTCGGCGGGGCTCAGGGCTGCCCGGATGTACTGGCAGGGGTCCTCACTCCAGACCACGATGTCAATCTTTTCACCGCCCAGCTCTTCCACAACGGCACCCACACGGCCGCCTCTGGGACCGACACAGGCGCCCACGGGGTCGATGCCCTCCATGGTGGCCCGGACGGCCATCTTGGAGCGGGAACCGGCTTCCCGGGCGATGTTGCGGACTTCCACCTGACCCTCGGCAATTTCGGGGGTTTCCAGCTCAAAGAGCCGGCGAACCAGGTTGGGATGGGTCCGGGACACATGGACCAGGGGACCACGGTTTGCCTTGTGGACTTCCAGCACATAGACCCGGATCAGATCACCCTCTGCATACTTCTCACCGGGGATCTGCTCGGAAGCGCGAAGCACGGCGTCGGACTGTTCGTTACCCTGGCCGATCCGGACGAACATATCGCCGGTGGTGGGATCAATGCGCAGCACAGTGCCGGTGAGCAACTCCTGGGCCTTGCTGGAGTAGGATTCGTACATGACGCCCCGCTCGGCTTCCCGGATGCCCTGGATGACCACCTGCTTGGCAGTCTGGGCAGCGATGCGGCCGAATTTCTGAATGTCCACGGGGATGGCCACAGTGTCGCCGATCTTCAGATCGGGATTGTAACGGCGGGCGGTATCAATGTGGATTTCCAAGGCGATGTCGGTCAGCTCGTCCACAACGGTTTTAATCTGATGCATGGAAATGCCTTCCTCAGAAATGTTGACGATGACATTTTCAGCGGGGATATCCCGATGATCTTCCCGGTCCTTGCGGTAGGCATTGGTCAGAGCCTGCTTCAGACGCTCCACCATGTAGTCCACAGGGATGCCCTTGACCTTTTCCAGTTCCCGCAGGGAAGCAAATATTTCGGCGCCGATGTTCACCTGGGGTGCTTCGGCCTGCTTCTTGGCATTCTTTCTGGGTGCCATATTCGTTCCTCCTATTAAAATTCCACGCGAAGGCGCACCAGGGCAACCTCGCTCTTTTCAAACGTAATGGTTTCCTTCCCGGCATCTACGGTGATGCGGCCGTCTTCATAGGCCTTCAGCACGCAGGGGATTTCCTTCAGGCCGTTCCGGGGCCGATACAGCTTGACAGTGATGGCGCTGCCCAGGAACCGCTGAAAATCGGAAGGACGCTTCAGTGTCCGCTCCAGTCCTGCGGAGCAGACTTCAAAATGATAGCTGGTGGGGATGGGATCCTGTTCATCCAGAATGGGATCCATGGCCCGGGACACGCGCTCGCAGTCATTGATGTCCACGCCGCCTTCCTTGTCCAGGTACAGCCGCAGGAAGTATTCGCTGCCCTCCCGGACATATTCCACATCCCACAGCTCGCAGCCGTTTGCTTCCACCACGGGTTTTGCAAGCTGTGCAACCAGTTCGGTTACTTTCATTTCCATTTTCCTTTCCATATTCAGTTGTGACTAACAAGAAAGAGAGGCGCTCGCGCCTCTCTTTTCCTATACTCTACTTATTACAATGGTATTATAACACCTTTGGGATGGTTTTTCAAGGGGTTTCTTCCAGAAAAATGACTATTATTTCTGAATATTTTTGTTTTTTTCAACGGTACATGGCAGCAGTGATCCATTTCTGTTTTTCACGCAGAGGGCGCCGACTCTGGGATTCTGCGCGCCATGAACAAATAATTACCCCGGAGGGGATCCCTCCGGGGTTGGATGTTTCGTTACTCCCACAATCCGTCGGGGTAGCGGCCGGATTCGGTGAGGGCCTTCAGGGCTTCCACCACCTTGGGCTTGTCGTCGGCGTAGGTGACGCCGTACCAGTTGTCCGGGGAAGTCAGAACCTTGACGGTGCATTTTTTGGCTTCCACCAGCTGACCAACTGTGGTGGGCAGGAGAAATTCGCATTTCAAGGGATCTCCGGGCATCACATGGGTCAGAAATTTGGGGAATTCCTGCTGGATGGTATCCAGAAAATCCGGTTGGAAGCCCCACATATTCATGGACACCGGGTGCATCGGATCCAGAATGTACCAGTCGCCGTTTTGCTTGGGCAGACGGATGGTATCTTTGTATTTTTCAATGCCCCGACATTCCACAATTTTGGACAGATAGCCATACCGGTCGAATTCACAGATGCCCCGGGTGACGCCGCCGCTTTCCGTGACGGTGCGGCCCACTTCATAGCCCACCATGCAATAGGAATGGGGCTTCTGATTGTTTTTCAGCCAGTTGAACGCATTGCGGAAGGCCACCCGGCCATAGAAATCATCGGCATTCAGCACAACAAAGGGATTGTCACCAATGGCTTCCCGGGCGCAAAGCACGGCGTGGGTGGTGCCCCAGGGTTTGGTGCGGCCTTCAGGGATTCCAAAGCCTTCCGGCATCTTGTCCAGTTCCTGATAGGCGTAGCGGATTTCCAGTGGACACTTCTCCAGACGGGGGGCCACATAGGTCATAAAATCCTTCCGGATGGCTTCTTTGATGATGATGACCACGGTTTCAAAACCGGCCTGCCATGCATCATAAATGGAATAGTCCAGCAGTGCTTCCCCATGCGATCCCACGGGATCGATCTGCTTCAGACCGCCATAGCGGCTGCCCATGCCGGCTGCCATGACCACCAGAAGCGGTTTTTTAGTCATTTTTCTTATCTCCTTGTGTTTTTTTGCTGTGTTTTTTCCATTATACCCTCTTTCTTCCGATAATGCAAGGGTAAAAGGGAAAATATAAAATAGAAATTAATACAAATTTAGTTGATTTATATAAATATTTTCTTTTTGAAGGGATTCCCAACAAAATTCTTTTGCCAATTCCGCTGCGCTGATGGGAACGGCCCGGTCAATCAGGCCCGCGGCGAAGGCAAGAGTTCCAATGAGCTGGGGAGCGGTGATTCGTTTCTGCAGCTCTCCCAGATCCAGATCCCGGTCCCGTTTGCTGAGTCGGCGGCCATCCTTGGCCATCAGCATGGGCACATGGCCATAGGTGGGGTGTGCAAAGCCAAACAGCTCCTGCAAATACATCTGCCGGGGGGCGGAGCTGAGTAGATCCATGCCCCGGACCACCTCCGTCACACCGGCTTCTCCGTCATCCACGGTAACCGCCAGCTGGTAGACATAAATCCCATCCGCCCGGCGCACCACCATGTCGCCGCAGTCTGTGGCCAGATTCAGTTCATAGTGCCCCTGGACCATGTCCTCCAGGGTCCACACTTTGTCGGGAACCATCACACGCCAGCTGGGCAGACGGTTTTTGGGGGGATCCTGTAAATTCCGGCAGGTACCGGGGTAGACGTAGGTTCCGTCGGACAGGTGAGGGGCATTGACGCCATGAAGCTGGCTTCGGGTGCAGTAGCAAGGGTACAGCAGCCCCTTTTCCCGCAGAAGTTCAAAATAGCCGTCATAGACTTGGGATCGCTGGCTTTGTGGATGCTGTTCCCGGTCATAGTCAAGACCCAGCCAGTGAAGGTCGCGGCGCAATGTTTCGGCAAATTCCACGGAGGTTCGCTGGGTGTCCAGATCCTCCATCCGCAGAACCATTTCCCCATTTTTTGAACGAACCGACAGCCAGGCAATGAGGGCGGCAAAAACATTGCCCAGGTGCATCCGGCCGGAGGGTGTTGGGGCAAACCGGCCCACCGGCGTTATCTGACCCATGATGCCCACCAGAGAAGAACCGCCGCAATGGCCAGCAGCTCCAGAATGGCCAGAATCACCAGACCGAGATTTTTCCGGGCCTTCTTTCTCTTTGCCTTTTTATAGTCTTTTTTGTAGAGGACTTCGGTGTCTTCCACATCGTCATCAAAGAAGTCATCATCGTCAAACCGCTTGGGGCTGCCCCGGCCGTAGCGATTCATGTGGGTTCGGTAGGTGGGTTCGGCTTCTTCCACCTCTTCCTCGTCAAAATCCAGGTCATCCAGGTCGATGTCTTCCTCTTCCAGATACATGTCCTCCGGGGATTCTTCCGGGTCTAAGTTGTATTCTTCGGATTCCTCTTCGTCAAGGTATTCTTCTTCGTCGAAATATTCTTCTTCGTCAGCGTATTCCTCTTCCTCGGCGGCCAGAAGTTCCTCCTGGAGCCATTGTAATTCATCGTTGTATCGTCTGGACATGAAATCGCCTCCTTTTGGGCTATTCTACCTGATGGGGGAGGAAATGTAAAGGGAATTCTATCTTGCAGTTTGCCTTTGCAGACTGGATAAAAATGGAGTTGATTGGGGAAATCCTATTTTTCGCAGTAAAAAACCCTCCCGTTTTGGGCGGTGTTCGTAAAACAGTAAAATATACATAAGGATAGCCGCAAAGCGGCGCAAGGGATGCAGCCCTTGTTCGGAACGCAGTAACGCAAAACATCCCGGACATTTATGTGTCCGGGATGTTCGGTCTTACCGAGCGCACGTACAGGGCTTGAACTGTATAGAAGTGCGCCCTTAGTATAATTACTAAGGGAACAGAGACGCTCTTTCGAG
>JBJDYI010000130.1:0-8880 GCA_051867165.1 Faecousia sp.
ATCCAGACGTCCCATCCCTCCTGACGCGGGTTCAGGGCGCACAGCAGCAGCACCCGGCCCTCCCGGCGGACGGCCAGCAGAATCTCATCCATCCAAATGCTCCGATTCTGGAGCGTTCTTTCCTGTCCCCTTGTGCCGCAGAGCACCTCGTCGCCCTCCCGCAGCACCGGCGCAAGGATGTCCTGGACGTCCTCCGGCAGTGCGCCGTCGTAGTCCGTACAGGTATAGTCATTCTCAGCCGACCCGTTCACCGTGTACTCTCTCTCGGCCAGAGCGCCGCAGGCCATCAGGCACAGCAGCAGCGCGCATACGCTCAACACCCTCGTCACGTTCATGTTGATTCCTCCCATGATTTACAGATTCTTCCATACATCATAGACGATTGACGTCGGCGCTTTTTTCCCAAAATGGAAAATCTTTCGCGCTTTTCCCGGGCACAGAAACAGGCCATCAGATTTCTCCGATGGCCCGGTTGTATGTGCCGCTGTCATTGCGGAATCAGCTGTGCCAGAATGTCCTTCGCCGTCTCCTCATCGACGCTGCCCGTGACGCTGTACAGCGTCCTGTCCTTCATGCAGAGCGCCAGAATGCGCTCATAGTTGTAGGCGATGTAGATATCCAGGTTTCCGTGCCGGACGATCTTGCCGGGCTCGTTCTGCTCATAGCACATGTACATGTCCTCGAAGTGCTCCATCTGGATCACTTTGATTCTGCTGTATTCGTTGGGCTTGTCATTGTTTTCATACAGAACCCAGGCTTCTCTTCCAATCAGGCTGTCACGAACACAGTAGTAGCTGGAAAACCGATGCCCCTTCATCTCGACGGTCGGAATCAGCATGTCCTCACCCAGAAACGCCCGCGCCTCGTCGTAGCTGGTCGTTTCTAAAATCCGCGAGTGGCCCGCCGTCCCCTCGGTGGAATCCGGCACCCATTTCCGCTTGGTCTCCTCGGGCAGCGCATCGAATCTGCGGATCATCTCCGCCACCGCCTGCTCCATCTGCACCGGGTCTGCATAGCCGCTCAGCGAGCATTTCGTCGTTTCGGTGACCCAATCGAACTGATAGAAGCCCGTCGCAACATCCTCGTCATTGTCCGGGTTCACGTCGCTGTCGTCGAACACAAAGACCGTCGTGCCCTCGATCTCCCGGGCTGTGCCGTCCCCCAATTCAAGGCCCTCCTGCATGTACTGAAAGCTCTGCTGCGCATCCAGCACCCAGTCCATGCTGTACCACAAATCCGCGTAGGTTCTTCCCGCCTGACGATACTCGATAAAAAGCTCGCTCTCGCCATGCTCCCGGATCTTGCCGGAATAGGTTTGCACCCTCCAGCCCGGAATCAGCTCCTGCGGGATGTTCAGGTCACAGCCAAAGTATGCCGTAAAGACCTCATAGGAGGTCGTATGCAGCACATCGTCGTCATCCGCGTCCGCGTCAGGCACGATGTGCGGCTCGAAGATCTTCCCTTCGATGATGTACTGTTCTCCATCCTCGGAGGAATAGGCGGTCAGCCATTGCGTGCTCAGGCCCGTTTCGCCATAGGGAAGCAGCAAAACCATCAGCAGGGCCAGCACGGCGGCCTGCGCTGCAAATGCGGCGATCATCAGCGGCCTCCTGTTCTTTCTTCTGACCGGCGGAAGCTGCGCCAGCGTCCTTCGGGTTCGCTCGTCAAACGCCGCGCCTGGCTGAACCGGCGCAATATGCCGCCGCATATAGGCGTCAAATTCATCCTGCCTCATCCCCGCTCCCCCTTTCCAACCAGCTCCTCCTGAAGCAGCAGCCGTGCCCTGCGCATTCGCGTCGCAATCGTCCCCGCCGGCCTTTGCAGAATCCGCGCGATCTCCTCGATCTGAAAGCCTTCGTAGTAGTGCAGCACAATCGGCAGCCGCAGCCTTTCCTCCAGCGCGCACACGCTCTCCCACAGCGCATCCCTCGCGCTGTCCTCATCCAGCATCGGCAGCTCCACGCTGTCCAGCAATACATAGCGTCTGCGCCTTCGCAGCATGCTCCGGCAGGTATTCATCACGATGCGCATCATCCACGTTTTGAATGCCCGTTCGTCCTTGAGCGTATCCAGACGCTTCCACGCCGCAACAATAGCCTCCTGCACGGCGTCCTCTGCATCATGCTGTTCCCGCACGATGCTGCATGCCAGCCGCAGCATGGAGCCTCGCAAGGCCCATGCCTGTCTGATGTATTCCTCCTGGCTCATCCCATCTTCTCCCATACGCATGCCAATCGTTTCCCTACAGGATCAGACGCATCCGTTTCCTTTTTTCATGTGCCGTTGGTTGCGTTTCAAACACCTTAGTTCAGGTTGTATCGCTCGATCATCCTCGTTCTCTCCTTCAATCAACATAGAAGAGTTCCTCCCCTTCATCTCCATCTGTCCCTGAGGTCTCCATAGGGCTCCCGCACACCCTTGCGCTTCATCTCAGGCTTGTCCATGATCCTCGGAAAGACAAGGATCATGATGATGAAGAAGAAAATCGGAATCAGCGCATTATACATCCATTCATCCTCCTCGTCGATTTTCGATGACTTCGGATACATCTGCGGATAAACGTCGCTGTGATCGAATATCGTCGTCTGCGCCCCGGTTTCCCTGTCGGCGATGACCAGCTTGCTTTCCTTCGTGTGTATGACCGTGTAGGACGAGTCCCAGTATGCGGGCGTATCACTCCATATGCGCTCCGTGGCAAAAGTCTGCTTTTCCCCTCCCGGACCGATGAACAAAAACAAGGCCTTGTCTGCCTGGTTGACCTTCCATTTCCAGATCAGAATCCCCTCTTCATCCGGTCTGAGCGCAATCTCCTTGCCGTCGAAGCCTCCGGCCAGCACGCCCTCGATGCCGTAAAGCCAGTGTCCGTCCACACCATACACCGCCATGTAATCGCGATCCATGGCGGAGTTCAGATCCCGATATCGCTCAAAGACGACCAGTACCCTTTTACCCTGTATGCCTGCCCAGTGGATCCGCAGCCCTTTTGGAAATTCTTCTTCGCTGTCATAGACCTGTTTGATCTCGAAGATCCTCTCCGCTTCAGCCTTGACCATGCCCTCTGCCGGCTCCATGCGCTGCGTGTTCCAGCATCCGGCAGGATCAGCAACTTGCTCAGCCTGCCTTACGCCGGAAGGCTTCTCCACTGGGATCACCAGCGCACAGAATACAATCAGAGCAACAATCGCGAGGATACCCGCATAAAACAGCCTGTCGCCTTCCAGATATCGAGAGATACCCTTCCGCATGGCCTGAATCCATTTACGCATATGCTCTGCTCCCTTCTGCTTCCTCATCGGAAAAACAGCTATGTCTGCGAGAAATGGAATCACTCCCTGATGATCAGCCACTGCGCGCAGTCCACCTGTACGCACGGCAGCGTCATCGTCTCGCCCTTGTCCGTGGTCATCTCGTCAAAGCCGCAGACCTCTCCGTAGAACGTCAGGCGCATGCCCTCGTAGAGCTGATCCTGCGCGTAGCCATACGTCCTGAGCATGTACGTCTGGCGCTTGCCGCTGCCATCCTTCGTGGACGCACGAATCCTCAGGCCGCCGCGCACATAGACGATCTCATCGATGCGCGCCTCATAGGACACCATTTCGCCAACATGCGCTTCAGGATCGTCGATGAACGATTTGAGCTTAAGCCCGGTCAGGCGTTCCCTGGCCTGCTTAATCATCGTCTTCGCATCGGTCACTGCGCTGGATGCAAAGGAGATTTTCGCAGTCTCAAGCCCTTCATAAATTGCTTCGACCTCGATGGGATACACGCCATAACGGGTCATATCCAGCGTTTCGCTGAACTTGCCTTCGTCGTCCGCATAGATTTCCAGCTGCCGGCGACCGGTGTTGATATGCACCTCCGCGCCAGGCAGCGTCTGACCGCTGATCGTCTTTTCGCCCAGTTCCTCGATCGGATGCGGCGCTTCGCTGATGAGCAGCGTGCACATGTCCCGCGTTACCAACACAGGGAGCACAACGGTCGTATCCGTTGCACCCTTTTTGCTCGCCGTAAGCACTACGTCGTACTCGCCCTCTGCATCGAAAGCAACCTCTACCGTAAAGCTGCCATTGCTTTCCGTCGAGCAGGTCGCCTGCGCGCCCTCGCAGAAAGCCGTCACATGAGCGCCCTTATCGCTCTTGCCTGTGATCATCAGCCCATCGCGCGCCACCTGCAGCGTATCCGGCCCTTCCAGCGTGAGCTCCACACCGCGCGGCAGTCTGTCCATGAGCAGGTTCATGTCCTTCAGTCGCTCACGAACAGCGGTTTCCTCCGCATCGTTGATCCGATCCCAGCGGGTGGACGGATGATGCGCCACATAGCTGAGCACATACGCCTTGCCGTTGCGGATCTGCATGTTCATCCTGCCGCTTTCGTAGGTATACGGCGGCATGCTGACAAAGCCGGAATCGACATAGTTGTTCTTGCCTCCGCCATTCCACGTCCAGTAGCGCGGCCCGCGGAAATCAAAGGGCAGGTCCGTTTTGCCCGAAGCCAGATCGTCCAGCAGCTCCTGCCGTCCTTCGCTGCTCAGGCTCGTATGATCCCAGATCTCGCGCGTATACGGCGTCTCGAGCACCTGAAGCCGCAGGCAGCCATCCTTGAGCACCTTGGCATGATACGCCTCGAAGATGATCTCGCCGGATTCATAGCGTGTGCGCGCATCCTCCTCGTCAAAGCCGTGACTGATGATCAGACCCATGTTCTCCGCATAGTTATCCGGCGTCACATACGTCCAGTCCTGCTCTCTGGGCGAATAGAGCTTGATCGTGTCATCCGCCCATGTGCGGTACGTCCGCACGGCCTGCGCGCAGGGCGCAAGCATCAGCAGCAGGAACAATGTTATGAGGATTCTCTTCATTTGCGTTTTCCCCTCTTCTCTTTGCGTGCAACATAGGAACAACTGCGCCCCAATCTTTTCCACTGCATCATCGCTTATATATTAGACGCATCAAAACCCACATTTTTTCATTTCTCTATATTATCATTAGACAGAAAAAATCGCAATTCACGAATTGGATGAAGACACGAGCCGATTGAACAGGGCATCGTACGCGATAGCAAAAAGTGCGACGAGTTTCTGAAGCATATCGCATTTTTTACAGCGAATATCGTTGTCGACCTCCTATTTGGGGATAACAAGCAATCTTCTACCGTCTGGCATCTCCGCCTGTGTCGCTGTTCCTTGGACAAACGCGTACCGCGGGAGCTCCCCTCCAGTCTATCATCTTTACACGATCCCGCCTAGGAAGTATAATCAAGGCAAGAAGAACTGCCGTTTTGAAGCCACGATGCTTTGGGGAGGGATCGTGCTCGATGGAGACATTCTATACAGCAGAACGAAATGCCTGGCGCAAGTGGCTTTCGAGCCACTTTGAAACCGGAAAGGAAATCTGGTTCGTCTTCCCGATGAAGGCCTCCGGAGAGGAAAGTCTTTCCTACAACGACGCCGTGGAGGAAGCCCTGTGCTTTGGCTGGATTGACAGCACCATCAAGCACATCGATCCGCTTCACAGGGCGCAGCGATTTACACCCAGAAAACCGTCAAGTGCCTATTCACGCCCGAACATCGAGCGATTGATCTGGCTCAATGACCGTGGTCTGCTTCATCCAACCGTCCGGGGAAGCGTGCTCCCGCTGATCACCGCGCCCTATGTGTTTCCCGAGGACATCCTGAGCAGACTCAAGGCAGACCCCATTGCGTGGAAAAACTACAACGCCTTTCCCGATGCCTACCGCAGGATACGGGTTGCCTATATCGATGCCGCAAGAAAGCGCCCAGAAGAGTTTGAAAAGCGCATGAATAGCTTTCTCGAAAAGACAAGGCAGAACCGGATGATTCCGGGCTTTGGGGGCATCGACAAATACTATGAGCAAAGCAACAGAGAGGAAGGAACAACATGATTCGTGAGATATGCAGAGATCCATTCTTCCTTGCGCGCAAATCCGAGCCCGCCACGGCAGACGATCTCGGCGTTGCGCAGGATCTGCTGGATACGCTGGCGGCCCACAGGGAGGGCTGCGTGGGGATGGCGGCCAATATGATCGGCGTCGGCAAGCGGATCATCGCCTTTGAGAGCGACGGCGCATATATGGTCATGTTCAACCCCGTCATTGTCAAGCAGTCCGGGCCCTACGAGGCGGAGGAGGGGTGCCTGTCTCTCGCCGGTATCCGCAAGACGAAGCGATTCCGGACCATCAAGGTGCAGTGGCAGAACGAGAAGTTCCAAAGCCGCATCAGAACCTTTTCCGGCTTCACGGCGCAGATCATACAGCACGAAATCGACCACTGCGAGGGCATCCTCATCTGATCTGAATACGCCTTTGCATGCAGACGACACAAGGAGGGAGTAAAGGGTCAGCATCAGCAATCTGATCCGGGAGGCGTTCATGCTCAAGGGAGAAATGCCTCATACTGCTATGCCCGGTGGTGGCACCCCTTCAACAGCCGCTACAGCGTCCCGGCTAGGAGAAGGCCTTTTGAGTTTTTCACCTGCAATCCCGCACTAGGCAACACAGAGACGATTCTGGGACAACTGCCGGAGAATCAGCGTGAAGGCCGCAAGCCGCCGTATATGATGGTCAAGGTGGGCAGATGTAGTAATGCCACCGTGCAGCTCCACCGGTTTTTCGGTTGGGACAGCGTGAAGATTAAGGACGGCGCTTAACGCCAGCAACGGCGTGGTTACTGTACATTTCCATGCGCATCATCCCAATGGTGAGTAGTTGATCGATGAGGTATGTGCCAGAAATACCGACTACAAATTTTGCGGATATGGCTAAGGCGAAATCAGCAGCAACCGGGTTGAGAACAACATCCACCCCTTTGTCGTTGGCGGGATGGATTGGCTCTTTGCTGATATGCCCAAGGGCGCAGAGGCGAGTGCAATCTCTATTCGCTCACGGAAACAGCCAAGGCCAACAGTCTGCGACCGAATGACTATCTGCTCAGTGTACTTCCTGAGCACGCACAGCAGAACAAGGGCTTTGAAATTGATGATCTGCATCTCTGATCAGAAAAAAGGAGTCGTGGTTCTCGGCGGTGTCAGTGCTGAGAACCAACGACTTTTCTGTTCGGGACTATTGCTCTTTTGCTAGAGTATACGCACGCAGATAATCATTAACTCTTTGCATATGCAAACCTCTTAGTAGCTAATAATAAACCATAATACCATTTTTTCACCTCACTGTAAGTCTGTGCATATTTCCAGAGACTCCATCTGTCTCATAGATAAATACAGCTTCCCAATCACTCCAACTCACAGTCGAATAGTTTTCTATATGGATTTCTTTCTCTGCATCTACAAGCCACACAAGTTTCATTCCTGTCTGATCCAGGAATGAATCCAGAATGTCTTTCCGAACAACTACGCCTCCCGCTTTTTGTGTTATATCAATATCAAATGCAGCAAGTTTTCCCCCCTCATCATATAAGAACCCATCTGCAGCAAGTTGTCTCAATCCCATCCTTTCAAAGAGCATTGCACAAGGGAAGCGATATGTTATCGCAGTCTCCTTGGTTGCGTCATATTCTTCTTCCCATATAAGATTTGATGTCGCGTGAAGAATTCTTCCAATTTCTTTTTCAACTCCACGAAGTCTAGTCTCCTGATCGCACTGCGTTGCTAATTCTGTTTCACCTGGAGGATTCTCTTCTTCACTCTGATTTTCAACAAGAGCTACATCATCAGTGAACTCTTCTGGATCAATGCCCTTGTATTTCTCAATGAATTCATCAATTCACTACAGTTATAGTAAGTCCATTCATTGGTCAATAAAGGCAAATGCATGCATGTCACTTGATTTCTGCATTGCTTTCCTGCTTTTGCCTTTGCCCAATATCCACGCGGCGGCAACGGAATGCCGCGCTGTCTGCACGCCTTGGCCAGCGCAGCATTTGAGATACCGTAACGCTTTGAAACCGTGCTCACAGGCTCCGCCCACACTTCATTATATAGTTTTTCACGATCGTATTTCATTCTTTACCTCCTTCATCTGTCATTCTCTTCCTTGTTTTACCCACCCCTTGTCAATCATTATATAATGAAATAAGCATCTGTGCTCAGGCTAAATCTAAATAACTGACCATACTTACCATTTTTATCTGGGAATTTGCGGTTACTACAGAAATACACTTTGCAGCTTGGCAGACTCCTAATATCCTTGAGCATATACTCATCTCTGTTTTCATTCGTCACATATCTCGCATCGACAACCCAACGCGGAATGCGTCAAACCCGCTGGGCTTGCCCTCACCGGTAAAGACGAGGTTGTCGTCGTGGGTGAACGAATAGGTGTAGTAGAGCTTGTTGCCGTTGCAGTACACCTCGTCGATCGTCAGATCGAACGCGCGTCCGCCCATCGCGGCAAGCATCCGGCCGCGCACGGTTTCGTCGCCCTCCACCTTGGGCGTCGTCAGATGGATGGTCTGACCGAGATCGACCGTCAACCCATCGACGCGGGAGAGGCGTTCGGCATCCCACGGCTGATCCTCCTTCAGCACATCGCTGAAGTGGCTTATGCGCACCAGACCGGCAGCCATAGCTACGCCTGCCAGCACCAGTGTCAGCACAATCGCGCACACCAGCGCATATGAAACCTTCTTTTTTACAACCCTTTTTTCTTTTTTGATGCAGCGCATGATGGCGTCGTGACGCGATGGCATCGCCTCTATCAGCGCGGTCTGTTCCTCCGGTTTCAGGTAGGACAGTTCAACAGCGGGGTTGAACGCGATTTTCTTCGCGTCAACCATGTCGAGCAGGTCTGGAACAAGTTCGGTGAGACGGATATAGCGTTGAACCTGTTTGTAGTTTTCGCCTGCTTGATTCGCTACGATTTCTACGGACAGACGTGACTTCTGGACAACTTGTCCAGAAGTTAGAT
>JBJDYI010000131.1:0-2361 GCA_051867165.1 Faecousia sp.
TTCAGCAGATCCCTCTTTCTGAGCTGCATCCATTCAAAGATCACCCATTCCGCGTAGTGGATGATGATCGCATGATGGAAACCGTGGAGAGCGTCAAGGAGTATGGGGTGCTGGTGCCAGCTATTGCACGGCCACTGGAGGATGGCGGGTATGAGATCGTCGCCGGACACCGGCGAAAACGTGCCTGTGAGCTGGCAGGTCTGGACACTATGCCGGTCATTGTTCGTGATCTTGACGATGATGAATCGGTAATCATCATGGTGGACAGCAATCTCCAACGCGAGAATATCCTGCCAAGTGAACGGGCAAAGGCATATCAGATGAAGCTGGAGGCCATCAAGCATCAGGGTGAACGGAGAGACTTAACTTGTGCCCAAGTTGGGCACAAGTCAGATGGGCAGAAAGCGCGGGATATCGTTGCCGAAGAAGCAGGGGAAAGCAAATCGCAAATTCAGCGCTTTATTCGCCTCAACAGCCTCGAACAGCCCTTGCGTGATAAGGTGGATAGCGGCGAACTGGCCTTTACGCCCGCCGTTGAACTTTCCTATCTGAAGTCGGAGGAACAGCAGTGGCTGCAAAATGCTCTGGAGGTCACGCAGCAAACGCCCTCGCTTTCGCAGGCCCAACGTATCAAAAAGGAAAGCAAAGAAGGAACGCTTTCCGAACAGGGCGTGATGGAGATCATGTCGGAGGAAAAGAAACCACTTTATAACTCGGTCACGCTCAGTCATGACACGCTGAAAAAGTATTTCCCTAAATCCTATACGGCAAAGCAAATGGAAAAGGTCATCATAAAGCTGCTGGATAACTGGCTGAGAAGCCGCCAGAGAGCACAAGAACGATGAGCACACCTGATGAAATGCGGGTGTGCTTTTTGATTGGAGTGATTGCTTGCAGAAACATAGAATAGCCCTTTCCTCCACATTGCTGCTCGCCATGTTCCTATGCGGTGCAGCCGCGTTTGTGCTGCCGCTTGCCTCGGAGCTGGTTGCGTACCGAGCGGATGAGAATGCGTATACGGCGATTGCAGAGATGAGCATGCATGCACCATCACCCAGCCCTGTGCCGATCATGCCGCTTCCCGCGCCGACCGGCAGCACAGAGAACAGCGCAGAACCCGCGTCGTTGCTGCAAACAGAGGAGCTTCCTCAGGCGGGTATGGCAACCGATGCTTTGGCATCATCCTCCCCATCACCCAATGCACCGAATCCCCAGCAGGCCGCTTCTCCCTCCCCGGATGCTCATTCTTTTGTCGATTCCGGCGTTGATCTGGAGGCGTGCCTGGTCCAAAACAAGGACTTCGTTGCCTGGCTTTCGATTTCCGGCACCGTGATCAGCTACCCTGTTGTGCGCTCAGATGATTCCGCGTATTACCTGGGCCACCTGTTTAGCGGGAAGAAAAGCAAGCTGGGATGCCTGTTTTCGCTGAAAAGCTCGGACTATCAGCAGCCCAGCCAGAACATCGCCATCTATGGCCACCATCTGAGCCACAGCGACGCGATGTTCAGCACCCTCATTGACTATAAGCAGGAAGCGTATTACGCGGAGCACAGCGTCATCACGCTGGACAGTATCTACGGCAGGCGCAGCTACCGCATCTTTGCCGTGCTGAACATGAAGGTCAGCGATTGGGACCCGGCTGCTGCGTCCTTTGGCAGCGACAAGGCGTTTCTTCAGTTCGTGAACCGTGCCAAACAGAAGGCACTGTACAGCACGGGTGTTGAGGTAAAAGAAGATGACCATATCCTGACGCTGATTACCTGTGACCGCAGCTATGGCGGAGCCAGCGGACGGCTGATTGTCATGGCAGTCCAAGAGTAGAAGTTGAAAAGGAGAACAACATGCAGTTGAGACGAAAAACAAAACGGTTTGCAGCGCTTGTGCTGGCGATGAGCATGGCACTCGGCTGTATGCCTGTGGGTGCATGGGCGGAAGCAACGACGCCCACCGATCTTCCCCCAATTATCGCCACGGATGGTGAGGCAGTACCTGAGCCGATGCTTCCTTCCGATGAACAGGAGGCCAAGCAAACAGATGGCGAGCCTGCCCCGGAGGATTCGGCAGATCCTGATGAATCCCATGGCGACAGCGAACCCGCTGCGGATGCCCCTGCTTCCGAGCAGGAAGAATCCGCAGATGGCAACACTGACGGCGTGCCTGCCGACAATCCGCAGGGAGATGATGCACAGGATGCGCTCCCCGATGAGCCTGTGGACGTGTCGGAAGAAGATGAGGACAATACACCCGAGGAGGAAGCTGAGCCTGACAACAGGCTCCCGATTCAGGCAGCTCTTGACGAACACAGCCATGTCTACGTCGCTACTGTCCACAAAGCCAGCGTGTACAGCGACGCCGCGATGA
>JBJDYI010000132.1:0-2354 GCA_051867165.1 Faecousia sp.
TAAAACAGCCCGGAATAGCCCTGTTCCAGCCGCCCTTCCCCGGTGCCGCCGGTTTGGGTTGCCCACAGCAGGACGAACAGAGAGATGCTTACCGCTACCAGCATGTTGTGCCTGCGCCGGGACTTTTTCATTTCTGCGAAAAGGGTTCTCATTTGCCTTCCTCCCCCGTCAGGCTCAGGAAGATCTCTTCCAGCGATTTGGTGTGGCGGTTCAGCTCCACCACCCTGGCCTGCCCCACAGCCAATCGGCGCACCAGCTCCGCCAGTAAGTCCTCCCGCATAGCGGGAAGGCGGAAAACGCCCGGCTCCCGGTCAGGCTTGGACAGACTCCCAAGGATGAGCTGCGCCTTTTCCGGGCACAGCACCCGCAGGGAAATGTCCCCCTGACTGTGCTGCCGCAGGGCGGTGAGCTTCCCTTGAAACAGCAGCTGCCCGTGGTTGATGATGCCCACCTGATCCACCATCTGCTCCATCTCACTGAGGAGGTGGCTGGAAATCAGCACAGTTGCGCCGCAGCGATTGGGCATATCCCGAATCAGACTGCGCATCTGCTGGATGCCGGAGGGGTCAAGACCGTTGGTAGGCTCGTCCAGAATCAGCAGCTTGGGATTTCCCAGCAGCGCCTGGGCGATGCCCAGCCGCTGGCGCATACCCAGAGAATACTGCTTCACCTGCCGCTTGCGGCTGTCAGTCAGCTCCACGATTTCCAGCACCCGGTCAATGTCCTTCTTCGGCACATTTTTCAGCTCCGCCACGATTTGCAGGTTTTCTTCTCCGGTGAGGTGCCCATAGCAGGAGGGGGACTCGATGAGAGAGCCGGTCTGCCGCAGCAGTTCCAGCCGGTTTCGTTCGTTCATCTGCTTTCCCAGAAGATGAATTTCGCCGCCGCTGGGCTTCACCAGTCCCAGCAGCATTTTCATGGTGGTGGACTTTCCCGCACCGTTGGGGCCGATGAAGCCGTAAACGCTGCCCTCCGGCACGGACAGGGAGACCTGATTCACAACTGTACTTGCGCCGTACCGCTTGGTCAAGTTTGTGGTTTCGACAATGGATTGCATAAGTTTGCTCCTTTCCTTGTGCTGGAAACAGCATACATCCGCAACCTTATGACAGCCTGTTGCTCCCCTTAAATTTGCCTTAATTTTCCAGGTGAAATATGGAAAAAGCATCCCTTGTCCGATATAATGAGCGCAAAGGAAGGTGACGGTATGCAGACCATACAGGACGCGAGAATCCTCATTGTGGACGACAGCCGGGAACTGCGAAATCTGTTAATAGAAAAACTGAGCAGTGCGGGATATCATCATCTGCACAGCGCAGACAGCGTAAAGGCTGCCCGGCAGGCAATCGGGGAAGAGCTGCCGGAGCTGGTGATTCTAGACATCAATCTGCCGGATGGGGACGGTTTTTCCCTGTTCCGGGAGATTCGCTCCCATTCGGATGTGCCGATTCTGTTCCTGTCCGCCAGGGATGCGGACAGCGACCGGCTGTTCGGTCTGGGACTGGGGGCGGACGATTACATGACTAAGCCTTTCCTGATGCAGGAGCTTCTGCTACGGGTTTCCGGGATTCTTAGGCGGTTTTACCGGGGGCAGCTCCGGCGGGACACGGTACTTCATTTGGGAGAGAGCTCCGTGGATTTTGGAGATGCCACTGTCACCACCCCGGCTGGGACTGTATCCTTGACGGCAACGGAGCGCACCATTTTGCAAAAGCTGCTGGACAACCGGGGGCGCATCGTCACCTATGACGCCCTGTGCGAAGCGGTCTGGGGCGGCGATTACTACGGCTACGAGAACAGCCTGAATGTCCACATCCGGCACCTCCGGGAAAAGGTGGAGGAGCAGCCCTCCCAGCCACGGTGGATTCTCACTGCCCGGGGGCTGGGCTATAAGCTGGCAAAGGAGGCGTCAGAATGAAAACCGTAGGGCGGATGGTTCGCCGCTACATTCTGGCGGCATTCATCATTGTTTTTCTGGTGCTTATGGTCAATGCTGCCTTGTTCGCTGGCATTGTCATTCACTATGGATCGAAGAGCATGCAGGAGGGCTTCTTCCCAGTTGGGAAATTTGCGGAGTCTTTTGTTCGGACAGAGGATGGCTATTCCCCTGATCCGAGCCTTGAATGGCAGCAGCATTTTGCATGGGCAATGCTGCTGGATAATGGCGGAGAACTTCTCTGGTCGGAGAATTTGCCTTCGGAGTTGAACCACCCTTACACCGTTCCGGAGGTTGCCACCTTTTCCCGGTGGTATCTGAAAGACTACCCGGTGATGGTCTACTGCAACGACTGGGGGCTACTGGTGGCGGGCAAGCCCAAGGGCAGCATGACCCGGTTCGATTTTTACATGGACAA
>JBJDYI010000133.1:0-2349 GCA_051867165.1 Faecousia sp.
TTGACTGTTCCGGCTTTGTGTCCTATGTGGTCAACAACTGCGGCGCTGGTTTCAATTTTGGACGGCTAACCGCAGAAAGCTGGCGACAGCAGTGCAGCATCATATCCGCATCCCAGGCACGACCCGGCGACCTGATCTTCTTCCAGGGAACCTACAATACCAGCGGAGCCTCCCATGTCGGCATCTATCTGGGAGATGGGAAAATGATTCATAGCGGCAACCCCGTGAAAATCAGCAGCATCAACACGGCCTACTGGCAGCAGCATTTCTACTGTTATGGCAGAATCCCCGGCATGTAGTCGGGGATTCTCAACTATGTAAAGGAGATTTGAAATGAGTATTAAACTGGACAAGCTCGGTGCAGATCGTGACCGCGCTCTGCGCAAGCGCAACGAGTGGGATGCCAAATTCAAAGAACTGGATCGGCTGTACAAAGAGCGTGAGAACACCGAAATCCACGACATCGTACACGCCGCCAATCTGACCCCCGACCAGCTGGCACAGCTGCTTCAGTCCCTCGGGCATGGCCTGCCTGCCGGCGAGATTCCCGAAGAAATCATCAAACCCGCAACCGAAAACACAAATACCACTTCTATGGAGGAAATCGAAGATGAAGCGTAAACTCTTTTCCCTGTTTCTGACTGCACTGCTCTGCATGAGCCTGATTGCAGTCCCGGCATCTGCCCAGTCCAATGAAAACGAAGAACCCCTGCCCCCGCTGACACCGGAGGGCAACATGAATCTGGTGGACGACATGGTCACTTCGTCCGGAAAGCAGTTCATCACTGTGACGACCAGGGACGGCAACTATTTCTACATCATCATTGACCGGGATGACAATGGGAATCAGACCGTCCATTTTCTGAATCAGGTGGATGAAGCAGATTTGCTTGATCTGCTGGACGAAGATGAACTGAAAGACTATACCGAATCCCAGAAGCCCACAGAACCGGCTCCCACCGAACCGGTACAGACGCAGCCCACCGAGCCTCCTGTGGTGACAGAAGAGAAAGGAAACGGCAATTTCGCCGCACTCCTGCCGGTTGTCCTTCTGGCCGCAGGCGGCATTGGCGGCTTTCTTATGCTGAGCAGTTCCAAGAAAAAATCCCAGCAGGTGAAGCCTGATCCTGATGCAGACTATCAGGAAGATGACGACTTTGAGCTGCCGGAGGACAGCTACGACGAGGAATAATCCAACCCGTGCGGGCAGCTTTCGGGCTGTCCGCACTTAGGAGAATCCCTTGAATTGTATGAATCGGTCTTGAAGTTTGAAATGCGTTAAGCTATAATCGCATTGGAACAATAGCTTATGTCGACTTTTGTTGGCACCGGCAGCGAGTCGCTGTCGGCAGGCAAAAACTCTTCTCATTCGCTTCGCTCAGACGAACTGCTTGCGGTATTTCAGCACACTTGCGTGTGCTTCTGGATACCCCTGCGCAGTTCGCCATACATCATTGTATTGTTCCAGAACAGGAAGGGAGGAAAGTTTCATGATTATATACAGGGAGCTTTCCTCCCTCGAACAAGACTTGGGCATCAACGCCAAGACTATGTATGCTGTCAGCAACGATTTGAGTAAGCATTACCACGCTGTGAAGCTCCCCAAAAAGAATGGAGGATATCGCAAACTTTCTGTCCCAGATCCTTTGCTCAAGTCCATTCAAAAGCAAATCACAAATACGCTGCTGGTTCATATGCCGGTCTCTCAGTATGCAACCGCCTATTGCTACGGAAGTTCTACGATGCGCAATGCAAAGCATCACATAAGTAAGCGTGTTGTTCTGAAGCTGGACATTCTCCACTTCTTTGACAGCATCCGATACTCCACAGTGAAGGATGCCGCTTTCCCATCGAAGATTTATTCGGAGCCGCTGCGCATCCTCCTGACAATGCTGTGTTATTACAAAGATGTACTGCCACAGGGAGCGCCCAGTTCACCGGCAATTACCAATATCATCATGTTCTCATTCGACGAGTATCTTGGGCAATGGTGCCGGGAGCGAAACATTGCATATACCCGGTATTGCGATGACATGACTTTCTCTGGCGACTTCGATCCAGCAGAAGTGACAGGCTTTGTCAGGCTGGAATTGAAGAAACTGGGATTCCTCCTGAATGAGCAAAAAAACCAGGTTCAACGCCCTGGGCAGCAGCAGTCCGTTACAGGAATTGTAGTAAATGACAAGATGAGCATCCCTGCAGGTTACCGGCGCAAGCTGCGCCAGGAGATATACTACTGCCAGAAATACGGCATCCAAGGCCATCTTCAGAGGCTTGGGTTGGAGATTCCAGAAGATACATACCGGATGAAGCTGCTGGGCAGAGTGAACTATGTGCTGCAAGTAATGC
>JBJDYI010000134.1:0-2337 GCA_051867165.1 Faecousia sp.
GGCCACCGCCCTGAGCTATCTGGTGTGTATGTACATCAAGGAATATTCCGGCAAGTTGTCCGCCTTCTGCGGCTGTGCCATTGCAGCCGGTACCGGCATGGCCTGCGGACTGGTGCTGCTTCGGGGCGGTACCACCACAATGATGAAGCATACCATTAACAATCTGTCCAGCAGCATTACAGGCATGATCTGCGACGGCGGCAACCAAGGCTGCACCATGAAGGGTGTGGTAGCGGTGGACGCAGCATGGAGAGCCGTGAATATGGCAATGCAGGGCGTCTATATTCACGATGTGCACGGAATCAACGGCGCTACCCCGGAGCAGACCATGCGAAATATGGGCCGGATTGCCTCGCCGGGCATGACAGGCACCGAAAAAACCATCATTGATATTCTGGAAGAGAAACGCCTGGGAAAGGAAGATGAACACTATGGAGGAAACCAACAAGCTGTATCAGGCCTATGTGTAGATTCTGAAGGAAGAACGGATCCCCGCCAAGGGCTGCACGGAACCCAACGCCATTGCCTGCGCCGCCGCTAAAGCACGGGAAATCCTGGCCAGGCCCAGCTGCGCCGAAAAAATTGCCTCCAGTGTGGAGGCCGGTATTATGGGCTACCATGTGTACCTGAACGGACAGCAGTTCCGCTCCGGTGACGGCATCGTGATCAAGGGCGTGGAAGCAACCATCCGCAATGTAGGGAGTCTGGGCCGGGACGGAATGCGGGAAACCGACAAGAAAATTGTAAAGATTATGATGAACGGGTAAGCCGCCCAAACATCGGAGGGAAAGGAATCACTGCTATGGAAATTCGTACCGCCACCACCGCTGATCTGACGGAAATCACGCAGATTGAAGCCATCTGTTTTTCTGCTGCCGAGGCGGCAACACCTGAGAGCTTTGCTCAGCGCCTGCAATACTACCCAAACCATTTCTGGGTTCTGCTGGACGGTTCGGTGATGGTTGGTTTTGTCAACGGAATGGTCACTGACGAGCCAGATTTGCGGGATGAAATGTACGATAATGCCGCAATGCACAATGAAAACGGCGCATGGCAGATGATTTTCGGAGTGGATACCATTCCGTCTTACCGCCGCAAGGGCTGTGCAGAGCAGCTCCTGCACCATGTGATTCAGGAAGCCCGGATACATGGGCGAAAGGGTCTGGTGCTGACCTGCAAGGAGCCGCTGCTTCGTTATTATGGAAAGTTTGGATTTATCAATGAGGGCATCTCAACATCCACTCATGGTAATGTTGTATGGTATCAGATGCGCCTGACATTTTAATATTTTAAAGTTGCAGCAATGCTATGACAGATAGTGTATTTCGCTGAACAAGCTAATTGGCGGTGCGGCATCGGCCCGCCGTCTGATGCAGCCTTACGGTGATTTGGCAAAATATATTGAGTACAACAATTTCCAGATCGTTGACAGCAAAGTGTTTTCTGTTTTCGATATGCTGTACAAGGGTTACTATGAGCAGCGCAGACAATACTTGAAGAAGCATCAGCGTGTGTCGGAATATCTGATGTACTCCGTTATTGTAAAAATTCTGAATACTCCGGAATTTTCAAAAGTGGGCTGTGTTGTGCATTCTTCTTTGGCTACTCTGGTGAAGGACTACTCCGTGCTCACGGAACAGGAAATCCGATATGCTTCCAACCCTTTGACGCGCATTGATTTCCTCCTGTTCAACAAAATGGATAAATCTCCTGTTTTGACAATTGAAGTGGACGGAGTGAAGTATCATGCAGTAGGAAGCCGCCAGGCCGAGAGGGATGAAATAAAAAACAGCGTGCTGAAAAAATGTGGAATCCCGATCTTGCGAATCCGAACCAATGAAAGTGGGGAAGAGATACGAATTGTTACTGCTCTTCGCGAGGCGCTGTAGAGTGACATTATTATGGCAAACAGAGGTAATGAAAGAGACATGCACAACGTTCAAAAAATCATAGCACATTACCATCTTCCTGGCTTGTTCGAGTTTTGTAAGCTATATCGCGCCTTTCTGCCGCTTTTCCGGGAGCACAGGGAGTATTTCTACGACTGGTGCGACATCGGCTCCATCTACGGTGCACCGGCGGACTGCATCTGGGGCGGGGGACGTGTCGGTTTTGGAGGCGATAACCCCCGCGAAGTACTTGCATTGATGCAGGAATACGGCATTTCTGCCCGGCTGACCTTCAGCAACTCCCTGCTCCGGGAGGAACACCTTTCGGATAAACAATGCAATCGCCTCTGTGCACTGTTCAATGAGACGGGAGGGAGTGGCGTCATTGTCCACTCCGATTTGCTGCTGGAGTACCTGAAAGGTCATTACCCCAACCTCTATTTTGTAT
>JBJDYI010000135.1:0-36217 GCA_051867165.1 Faecousia sp.
ACTGGGCTTTTGATACTATGGTTTTTTACTTGTCTACTTCTACTTGACAGATGCATTTTGGTACCGGTTCTTGTTTTTATTGTTTTCTCCTCGGGATTTTGCTATTCTGAGGGTAAGAGTCCCCCGGAACATTCTGCTGCATTTATTTCCAAAGTTAATCAATCATTCCCTCCTTCCAAATTTTTAAATGCAAATCATTCTCATTTTCTTCTTGACAAACAAAACGGGATGTGCTATTCTAAGTCTGTAAATAAGAGTGATTCGTAAATAGAGCAAAGGAGGTGCTCCATGGAACCTGCATGCAAGCAATTCCGCAAGCGAAACGCGATTCTTACCTGCCTGCGGCAAACGGACCAGCATCCTTCTGCGGAAATGGTCCACGAAATGCTCCAGCAGGACCATCCGGACATCTCCCTGGCCACGGTGTACCGCAACCTCTCCCTGTTCAAGCGTCAGGGTCTCATCCGGAGTCTCGGCACGGTAGACGGGATTGAACGGTTTGACTGGAACACCGAACCCCATGTGCACTTCATCTGCAGCACCTGCAGTTCCATCCTGGATCTGCACCAGATGGAGGTTCCCCAGCAGCTGTGTGGTGAGGCCGCCCAGCTTAGCGGATGCAGGGTTGACATCTGTCAACTGCTGTTCTCCGGTACCTGCCGGGCCTGTCTTGCCAAAAGCACCACAGCCTGATCACAACATATAAAAAATTTTAATTTTGGAGGATTCATTATGAAGAAGTTTGTCTGTCCCGTTTGCGGTTACGTCTACGAAGGCGACGAGATGCCCGCCGATTTCGTCTGCCCCCTGTGCAAGGTTCCCGGCTCCAAGTTCAAGGTCCTGGAAGAGGGCAAGCTGGCTGCTGAGCATGAGTACGGCGTCTACGCAAAGACCGTGAAGAACAACCCCGACATCTCCGATGAAGACAAGAAGTTCATCTTCGACCAGCTGATGGCCAACTTCAACGGCGAGTGCTCCGAAGTGGGTATGTACCTGTGCATGGCCCGCATCGCACACCGCGAAGGCTACCCCGAAATCGGTCTGTACTGGGAGAAGGCCGCTTACGAAGAGGCAGAGCACGCTGCCAAGTTCGCAGAGCTGCTGGGCGAGGACCTGGAGCCCAACATGAAGGCTACCACCAAGGACAATCTGGCATGGCGCGTTGACTGCGAGTTCGGCGCTACCGCCGGCAAGTTCGACCTGGCCAAGTGCGCCAAGAAGAACGGCCTGGATGCCATCCACGACACCGTCCATGAGATGGCTCGCGACGAAGCCCGCCATGGCAAGGCTCTGAAGGGCCTGCTGGAGCGCTACTTTCGTTAAGCAGGCAAAGCCTGCGATCGATTCTGCCGCCACACGGAATCTGAGCTACGGCCTGTTCGTGCTGACGGCAAAGGATGATCAGGATAACGGCTGCATCGCCAACACCTGCGTGCAGGTGGCAAGTGATCCCACCCGGCTGGCCATCTCCGTCCAGATGGGCAACCTGACCCGGGAAATCATCGAAAAGACCGGCAAGTTCAACGTCAGTGTGCTGACGGAGGATGTGCCCTTTGAGACGATTCGTCACTTCGGCATGCAGTCCGGACGGGATGTGGACAAGTTTGCGGACTTTACCGCCGTGGAGCGCAGCCACAATGGCCTTTACTACCTGGCAGAGCATGCCAACGCCATGTTCTCCTGCGAGGTCAAGGAGAAGAAGGATCTGGGCAGTCACATGATGTTCATTGGTGAGGTCACCGAGAGCAAGGTGCTGAGCAAGACTCCCTCCTGCACCTACGCCCACTACCACAAGTCCATTAAGCCCAAGGTTTAACAGGCAAATCCCCAGAAGGAGCGGCAAGTCCGCTCCTTCTTTTTACATCCTCCAACAGGTGGAGCTTGTCCCCACCTGGTTTTTGTGATATCATGAAATTCCCATTTACAGGAGGATAAAAACAGGCTAAACTTGCCTATTGCGGGGATTCATGTTATGATAAGCGCACACGCTTATGATATCGCGTATGTGGCCTCTCCGGGTCGACGCACCGGGACGAAATAAACTTTTTTGAAGGAGCCATCAATTATGTCCATTGATATCCATGATCAGGTGCGACAGGACTATCAAAAAATTCTGCTGGACCCGAACCACTCTGTCCTCACCGGTGATACCGGTGTGGAAACCATGTCATCCTCGGTTGGTTATACCCCGGAGGAGCTGGCTTCCGTACCCGCAGAAGCCAACCTGGGCCTTGGATGCGGCAATCCGCTCCGGGCGGCCAATCTAAAGCCGGGGGAAGTGGTCATTGACCTGGGCTGCGGTGCCGGTCTGGATGTGTTCCTGTCTGCCGTGCAGGTGGGTCGCCGGGGCAAGGCTGTGGGTGTGGACATGACCCCGGAGATGCTGTCTGCCGCCCGGCGTATCGCCAAGGAAAACCGCATCCGGAATACAGAATTCCGGCTGGGCGAGATCGAGAATCTTCCTGCTGCGGACAATTTCGCCGATGTGTGCATCTCCAACTGCGTGATCAACCTGTCACCCAACAAAGGCCGCGTCTACCGGGAGATTTTCCGGGTATTAAAGCCCGGCGGACGGATCTCCATCTGCGACATCGTCATCATGAAGCAGATTCCCGAGGAACTGCAAAACGATCCCAGTATGCACTCCTGCTGAGTGTCCGGCGCTTCTTCAGTTGAAGAATTGGAAAAAATAATTCGCGGTGCCGGCTTTGAAGATGTATCAATCAAAGAAAAGCCCGTTTCCCGGGAATACGAGGAAAAATGGGGCAACGGTCTTTCCGTGGGAGAATACATCATGTCCTCCACCATCACCGCCCGGAAGCCCGGGTAAGAATAAAAAGGCCGCCGGCACAACGCCGGCGGCCTTGTCGTCAGAAATCGGTTTACAGCATCCGATAAATCCAATCCGAAACATAATTGCGCAGAAACATCATGATGAGCAGCGGAATTGCCACATGAACCGCCAGGCTGACCCCATCGCAGACTCTGCAGGTGCTGGGAGTGCTGTCCGCCTGCCACCTTTTATGAAAGAGCCCGCAGGCGAACAGGTAGCCCAGAAGGGTACCCAGGGTATTCATGAGCAGATCATTCACATCTGTTACCCGATAGCAGAACATTTGCAGGATTTCCACCATCAGAGAAAGAAGAAAGCCAGATGCCACCGTCATTTTCCAGCTTCTGCATTTCTTCCAGAGGATGGGCAGCAGAAAACCAAAGGGCAGAAACAGCAGTGTATTCAGCACCAGATCCCGGACGAAGCCGGTGTTTTGTTCGCCCCCGAAGGGAATCAAACTGAGTAATGGGTTCCACCGGAAATACTGGACAGACGGAATACCAACCCGGTCAAACACTTCGCACAGATAAAGCGTAAACAGGCTGATCAAGAGAAACCGCTTCACGCTGCCATCCTTGCAGCAGGCCAGAAACATCCACGCAAACAGCAGGGCAAACACACCGCCGCTCATCAGATCGATGAACATATACAGATACAGCATTTAAAATCCCCCTCATCATTTTGTGTATTCCAAGTATATCATGGGGATTTCTGTATTTCCAGGGAGCATAAATTAAGATTATTATAAATTAAGATTATAATAAATTAAAAACCAGCCAGGGGTCGCTCCATGGAGCCTCCGGTGGACCGCAACAGACTGGGAAGGCTTCTTTCCTGCATAATTTTTATACGCTTTTTCCCATTTCGTAGGCTTCCTGCATTGCGGCGGTATCCTTTACTTTTCCCTTCTCGTAGACACCGGTGCCATAGATGACGCCCCTCTCTTTCGCCCCTTCAATGCAGTCGGCATAGCCGCGGAAGCAGGCCAGCGTGGTTTCCATAGAGGCTTTTTCTTCATCAGCGGCAGTCATAATGTAATAGAGTTCCTTCTCTTTGACTTCCAGCCAGCGGGCAACACTGCGGTCAATCACCGCCTTGAGCTGTGCGTCGATGGAATAGAAGTAGACGGGGCTTGCCAATACCAGCACATCCGCATCAATCATCTTTTGCAGGACCCCGGCCATGTCGTCCCTGATGGCACATACGCCGGTGCCTTTGCAGGCATAGCAGCCACGGCAAAAGCCGATCTTCTTCTCGGCCACACGGATCTTTTCCACCTGGTGGCCGGCCTCCAATGCACCCTTCATAAATTCATCACAGAGAATGTCGGAATTGCCGTTCTTCCGGGGACTGCCGGACAGAATCAAAATTTTCTTTTGCATAATGGTTCTCCTTTACCAGTTTTTTGTTTCCTTGCTGCTGTCGTGCTGCTTCTTACGTTCTTCCACCATTTTCACAAACCATTCCACCATGCCGGGGTCCGTGTGGGAGAAGAAGGAACTCTGCTTTTTGTCCAGGGCGGCGATGGCTGCCATATCCTCCTCCGTCAGTTTGAAGTCGAAAACATGGAAATTCTCCGCCATGCGCTCCACATGGGTGGACTTGGGGATCACCACGATGCCCCGCTGCAGGTGCCAGCGCAGGATGACCTGCGCAACCGTTTTGCCGTATTTTTCTGCTATGGCTTTCAGCTCCGGCAGCGAGAACATATCGCCCCGGCCTTCCCCAAAGGGCGCCCAGGCTTCCATCCGGACGTCGTACTTGTCATGCCAGATTTTCCCCTCCACCTGCTGGTTGTGGGGGTGGATCTCCACCTGATTGACCTGGGGCTTGATGCGGGCGAAAGAGGCGATATCAACCATGCGGTCGGTATAGAAATTGGAGATGCCGATGGCGCGGAGCTTTCCCTCGTCATACAAATCCTCTAACGCACGGTAAGCGCCGTAGACGTCGCCAAAGGGCTGGTGCAGCAGGCACAGATCCAGATAGTCCACCTGCAGCTTGCGCATGGATTCCAGAACGCATGCCCGACAGGCTTCATAACCGTAATGCTCGATCCAGACCTTGGTCGTCAGGAAAATCTCCTGGCGGGGAATCCCGCTTTTGGCAATCGCGGCGCCTACTTCTTCCTCGTTGAAATAGGACTGTGCCGTATCAATGAGCCGGTATCCAACGCGCAGCGCATCGGCGGTGCAGCGCTCACAGGCTTCTTTTGTGACCTGATAGACACCGTATCCCAGCTGAGGCATTTTCACTCCATTGTTCAGTGTAATGTAATCCAAAGCATATCCTCCTTGCACAATTTTGTTTGCGGTGCTATTATCATAGCAGGCGGTAGTTACTACCGGTCAAGCATTATTTTTAGGAGAATGTCTATGTATTCCATGAAGCAAGCCTGTGAACTGACCAATATGCGCTATGAAACACTGAAATTTTACTGCAATCAGGGTTTGGTTCCCAATGTGAAGCGGGATGCCAACAATCACCGTGTTTTCGATGACAAAGACATTGCCTGGATCAACAGCCTGTCCTGTCTGAAAAACTGCAACCTCAGTCTGGCTGAAATGAAGCATTACCTTGCCCTGTGTCTTCAGGGGCAATCCACCATTCCGCAGCGGAAAAGGATGCTGGAGGGCAAACGCGAGGAGCTGCTGGCCAGGCAGAATGAACTCCAGGCCGCATTGGATTATATTGACTGGAAGCAGCGTTTTTACGACGACGTTCTTTCCGGTAAAACGCCCTATGTGAGCAATCTGATTGAATAACCGGCAGCATGGTCATTCCCAGGGAGATCCGCCGCATCCGGCGGATCCGGAAGGCAACCCGCTGCTGTGAAAACATTGACCGTGTCTGAATTGCATCTTGTATCTTTCACGCGGACAGGGGGCTGACCGATAAACGGCCAGCCCCCTGTCTGCTAAGGAAAGAAGTGTAACGAAGAAACAGTCAGAACATTAGTTGTTGTTAATTTTTGCGGCAGTAAGCGTGATTTCAACCAGATATCCGTCAGTCAGAGTGGACTGGGAAGTGGTTCTGGCAGGGAAGCAGCCAGGATCAAACCATGCGTCCCATACAGCATTGAACTCATCAAACATGGACCAGTCATGGATGTTGATCTTTGCGTACAGAATGTGATTCTTATCGGAGCCGAACTGTTCCAGCAGTTCATCCAGTCTGTGGGTCAGGGCAATCATCTGCTCGGTCATTGTGGGCTGCTTGCCAGCCGCAATATGGCCGGTGAAGTAAAGAACTCCGTTGTATTCGGTCACACGAGCAAAGTGCTTGCCCAGATCGTATCTCTTGATTTCCATTGGTGCATCTCCTTAAAATAGTTGCGTTTTGAGAAATATTTCTGCTGATTTCCGAATCTGCGGGGATCCCGCCGGACTGCTTTCTGAATATTCATTTCAGACTTTATGTCGTGACAGTGGTGGCGCCACCGTCGTCACAGGAAGGAAACGATCCTTTACTTAGGACGAACCACAGTCAGGCGGGGGATATTGACAGGATTGGGCTCAAAATTGGTCAGCGTGGAACGAACGCCGAAGAAGTTTTCGGAGTTATGCAGGGGAATCATGTAGACTTCCTCGCGCAGAATGTCGATAACCTTAGAATAACATTCATTACGCTCATCCAAATCCATACACTTCATGGCGGTATCCATCAGCTCGTCGATCTCAGGATTTCTGATGCCGGCATAGTTTCTTCTGAAGGGACCGGTAGAGTGCACATAAGGATAGTAGAACTGGCCATCCTTACCAGTAGGTGCAAAGCCACACAGCAGGACTTCATGCTCACCCTTGCTGTACTCCGCCATCAGTGTTGCGAACTCCATAATCGTAACTTCGCAGTCGATGCCGATAGCGCCCCAGCTGTTCTGCAGGATCTCAGCGATATCGATACGGTTCTGATTCTCATTGGACCAGATCTTAATGGAGAAGCCATCGGAATAACCTGCTTCAGCCAGCAGCTCCTTGGCCTTTTCGGGGTTGTACTCCAGCAAAGCTTGATGCTTTTCAGGGTCAGCGGGGTGGTAACCGTCATTCTGCGGCGTAAAGAAGCTGTCGTGCTGCTTACCGGTTCCGGCGAAGACAACGTCAACCATCGAGTCAACGTCAACGGCATAAGCCATTGCCTGGCGAACCAGCGCATTGTCCAGGGGAGACTTGGTGCAATTGAAGACAATGTTGGTTGTCGTGAAGGTGTCGCAGCTCCAGATATCGCAGTTCTGGTTCTGACGCAGGGAACTGATAGAGGTGCTCAGCGGGGAGATGCAGATATCCACGTCTCCTGCCTCGAATGCCAGGGTTCTGGCGGTAGCATCGGTGATAATACGGAAGACCAGGTTCTTGAATACGGGCTTCTCACCGTAGTAATCCTCAAAGCGCTCAAAAACGATGCGGTCACCGGGAATCCATTCAACGAACTTGTAGGGGCCTGTGCCGGCGCCATTCAGGTCGCGAACCAGCTTCTCAGGTGTGGAGCTCTCGATTGCCTTCTTGCTCAGAACACAGTCAGCAGGATCACTCATGAAGTCTTCCATCGGGGGGAAGGGATCAAAGGTAACAACGTCCAGGGTGTAGTCGTCAATGATCTTGCACTTCTCCAGATCATACACGTTGAAGAAGGAACTCTGCAGAGGCAGCTCATTGCCGCGCTGGAACATGAACAGGACGTCCTCAGCAGTCATCTTCTCACCATTGTGGAAGTAAACATCGTCTCTCAGATGGAAGCGGATGGTTGTATCATCCAGGTGCTCCCAGGACTTTGCCAAAACGCCTTCGTACTCCATCGTTGCGTCGTTACGTCTCAGCAGGCCTTCACAGTGGACCTTGGAAACCAGCGTTGCCGCGCTGTCGGACAGCTGGAAAATATCCAGAGAAGGCGGCTCACTGGCCAGTGCGATGGTAAGGGTGTCAGGGACAGCAGTTACAGAGAAACCTGCTTCCGGGGTGTTGTTGGTGTAAGTAGAGTTGACCTTATCATGTGTTTCAATGACAGTACCAACCTCGGCGCTGGCTACAATGGGAGTATCGGTACTCTCATTGCTCTTGCCGCAAGCGCTGAAGGTTCCGAGCAACAGGACCGCTGCCAGAACCAATGCCAATTTCCTCTTCATGAATAAACCTCCTTGATTGTTTGTTGTTTTTCTTAATATCTCACCCGGGTTTGGTCTCCCAGGATATTAAGCGGTAATGGGAATTAAATGCGTTGGGGATGGTGGCAGGCAGTAAAGTGACCGCAGCCGTCATCTGTCAGGGCCGGGCTGGTTTTGAAACACTCCTCAGTTGCATACTGGCAGCGGGGTGCAAAACGGCAGCCGGGCTTGGGGTTAACGGGAGAAGTAAGCTCGCCCTTCAGAAGGACACGCTCGCGCTGCACACCCAGGCTGGGAATGGGGATTGCGGAGAGCAGCGCCCTGGTGTAGGGATGGCGGGGGTTCGCAAACAGCTCATCGGAGCTGCACTTTTCCACCACCTGTCCAAGATACATCACCATGATATCATCAGAAATGTGTTTCACAACGGACAGATCATGGGTAATGAAGATGTAGGTCAGACCAAGGTGCTCCTGCAGGTCCTGCATCAGATTCAGAATCTGTGCCTGGATGGAAACATCCAGTGCGGAAACAGGTTCGTCGCAAATGATAAACTTCGGGTTCAGCGCCAGGGCTCTTGCAATACCGATACGCTGACGGCGGCCGCCATCCAACTCATGAGGGTAGCTGTCGGCCAGACGGCTTGCCAGACCTACCAGCTCCATCAGTTCTTCCACACGCTTGGCAATCTCCTTGGACGACATCCTTTCGCAGCAGTGCAGAGGTTCCGCAATTATCTGGCGGACGGTCATACGCGGATTCAGAGAGGAGAACGGATCCTGGAATATTATCTGCATATCCCGGCGCAATTCCTTCAGTTCTTTCCCCTTGGCATTGGAGATATCTTTGCCATCAAAGGAAATCTCACCTTCGGTACTGTCCAGCAGGCGGACGATGGTACGGCCGAGTGTAGACTTTCCACATCCGGACTCACCGACGATGCCAAGGGTCTTGCCAGTTTCCAAAGTAAAGGACACATCATCCACCGCATGCAGCCAGCCGCTGGAAACACGGAAATATTTCTTCAGACCCTTTACTTCCAGCAAAGTGCTCATTCCACTCCCTCCTTCGTTCCGGCTGTGCAGAGATGACACTTCACGAAGTGTCCCGGGGTAATCTCCACAGCGGCAGGATTATTCTGCTTGCAGATCTCCATCCGGTGTTCACACCGGTCATGGAAAGGACAGCCACTGGGCAGATTCATCGGGTCAGGCATCAGGCCCTCAATGGGCTTCAGTCTGCGAACAGCCTTGTCGATGCTTGGGATGCATCCGAACAGGCCAACGGTATACGGATGCTGCGCATTCTCGAAAATATCCACCAGGCTGCCACATTCAACGATCTCACCTGCATAGATAATAGCAACCGCGTCACAATTTTCAACCACCAATCCCAGGTCATGGGTGATCAGGATCATGGAAGTCTGTAGCTCATTTCTGAGCGTACGGATCATATCCAGCACCTGTGCCTGGATTGTAACGTCCAGCGCGGTGGTCGGCTCATCCGCAATCAGCAGCTCCGGGTTGCAGCACAGCGCAATGGCGATAACAACTCTCTGCTTCATACCGCCGGAGAACTGATGGGGGTAGTCATTGAAACGCTCAGCCCGGATGCCAACCTTCTCCAGTGTCTTTTGAGCCTTTTCGACCAGCTCCGCATTGGATAGCTCCGGTTCATGGATCCGCAAGGATTCCACAACCTGATCGCCGATGGTCATAACCGGGTTCAAAGAGGTCATCGGATCCTGGAAGATCATGGATACCTTCTTGCCGCGATATTTCTGCAAGGCATCCTTGTTCATTGCCAGAATATCCTGACCTTCAAACTGAATACTACCTCCGATGATTCGTGCAGGAGGATCCGGCAGTAACCGCAGGATACTCAATGCGGTTGTGGTCTTACCGGCACCGGTCTCACCTACCAGCCCCAGAGACTGCCCTTTGTTCAGGGTCAGATTGATTCCATTGACTGCCTTCACAACGCCGGCATCTGTTTCGTAATGGACCACAAGATCCTTTATTTCCAATAGTTTTTCCGTCATGTTCTGTTCCGCCTCCTTGCTGATCGATTCGTTACTGTTTCATTCTGGGATCAAGGGCATCCCGCAGACCGTCGCCCAGGAGATTCAGTGCCAGGATAACCATCATGATGGCCAGGCCGGGGAACAAAGCCATGTACCATTCATTCAGCAGATATGCCTTACCGGTGTTCAGCATGTTGCCCCACTCGGGCGTGGGAGGCTGCACGCCCAGGCCAATATAGCTCAGGGAAGCACAGGTAAGAATTGCACTTGCAACACCCATGGTAGAGCGGACGATGATCGGTGCCAGACAGTTGGGAAGAATGTGACGAAGGATGATGCGCAGATCCCCGGCACCGGAAGCCCGCGCGGCCTCAATGTACTCCTGGTCCTTAACCGTCAGAACCGAGGCGCGTACTGTTCTGGCATAGGAGGGGATGGTGCCAATACCAGCCGCGATCATCAGATTGAACAAGCCGGAGCCCAGCGCAGCAGCAATTGAAATGGCCAGCAGGGTGCTGGGAATTGCCATCAGTACGTCCATCGCGCGCATAATCACATTGTCAACCCAGCCTCCGTAGAATCCGGCTATGGCGCCCAGAAGGCAGCCTGTAATGCAGGCAAAACCCACCGCAACAAAGCCTACCTCTATGGATGTTCTCGCACCGTAAATGATACGGCTGAAAATATCCCGTCCGAAGTTATCGGTTCCCATCAGGTGCTTCGCATTGGGCCACTGAAGTGCTTCCGCAGGCCTTTGCTCGTCCATTCCATAGGGCGCCAGCACATCGGGAATCAATGCGAACAGAAGCAGAACGCAAACGATTACCAAGCCCAGCATAGCCTTCTTATCCCGCTTCATACGGATCCAGGCTTCCTCCCACTGGGAAACGCCGTGCTTTTGGGTATTCCCGCGGGGCAATTTCCCCGTTTTTCCTTTCAACATAAATCTGACCTTCCTTTGTGTGTAATCTTATTCAGGCATTTCCCTTCAGGCCTTGTTCCCCGCAAGCGGGTTCTTAATCCGCTTCTTGGGCTGGTAAATGGTCTTTAACCGGGGATCTACAAAGGTATAGATAATATCAACCAGCAGATTGATCAGGCTAAACATAATCGCAACCACCACAACCGCACCCTGAATGGTCGGATAATCCCGTGCTTTGATGGACTGGATCATCAGCATGCCGATGCCGGGAATTGCAAACACGGTTTCCGTAACGATTGCGCCGCCCAGCATGCTACCCAGCTGAATCGAAATTGCGGTAATGATGGGGATCATGGAATTCCGAAGTGCATGGCCGATGATTACCTTGCGCTCAGTCTGACCCTTGGCACGGGCAGTGCGAATGTAGTCCTGACGGATCACTTCCAGCATACTGGAACGGGTAATTCTGGTAAGTGAGCCCATGGCGCCGGTGCCAATGGTCAATACGGGCATAATCCAGTGGGCAGGGGTTGTAAATCCGTAGCTCGGAAGCCAGCCCAGCTTGACAGAGAATAAGATAATGGTCATTAACCCCTGCCAGAACGCAGGCATTGCCACGCCGATCAAAGCCAGAACCATCAGGACATTGTCCAGCCAGGTATTCTGCTTGATCGCGGATATCACGCCGATGGGAATTGACAGCATAACCGCGAATCCTGCGCTGGTCAAGGATAAGATAATGGTTGTGGGGAGCCGGTCCATAACCTCGTCGAAAACAGGGCGCTTGGTTTTATAGGATGTTCCCAGGTCACCATGCAGCACCAGGTTCTTGACATAATTAAAGAATCGTACAAGGAACGGTTCATTCAGGCCCAGGTCCTCACGGATCTGTTCAACCACTTCCGCGGACGCTGCATCACCGGCTATCATTTCTGCAGGATCTCCGGGAGAGATTTCATTCATGGTAAACACCAGAAACAAAACACCTAACAGGACTGGTATCATCATCAAGATTCTCTTAAAAATGTATCTTATCACAAATTTTCATTCCCTTCATCCAACGAGTCATGTTGCATCAAAGATCACGTCTTCGATCTGAGTTTATTCTAAAGGACAAACAGCGCGAAATGAACTTGTGATTTTTTGATTTGGTTTAATTTTTTTGTACAGTGTTGAAAAATAGTGCACATGTCACACATTGTCGCAAAAAGGAATGGACAAAACAGTGCAACTGTCATATAATGAAACAGCAAACCTTCTTGACTGCGGATGATACGTCAATAGCCAGCCGGATTCCTGAAGAATCCTCCAGGATGCATTTTGGTTTTGGAACACTTTACCGGGAGCAGAATGAGGTATTTATGAAAAAAGACAGTTTGAAAGCCAATTGTCAGCGCATATTCAACATCTTAATGAACCAGAGTCTGAAAATCAAGATCGTCATTTTTGTCTACTCCATTGTGATTGTTCTGTTTCTGGTTCTTTCTTTCTTCCTTCTGTCCATGATGGAACGGGTATCGCACCAGCAACTGATCGAGGAACATTCTACACTTCTGAATGTTGCCAACCTGACGATCAACAGCCGCCAGCAGTACATGATCGGTGTGGCCGACTACTATGCGCGGTCTCCCGAAATACAGGATATCCTGCAAATCAGCAATTCCGGTCGTCCCATTACCACAATCCCCGATGAATCCCGGTTCAAAACCCCCTCCATTATCATTCTCAGCACGGTATTCTATAATTCCAAAGGAAACGCCATCCATTACACCGCAAAAGACTCTTCCCGCACACCCATTGACCAGTGCGAAGGAGAATCCTTTCTGAAGCTGGCATCAGGGCGGGCCACCTATGTTTGGGAATTTATCGATCGTTACAGTGATGATTTTATGCAGCTGGATCATTCTCCCAAGCTGTGTCTGTGGCGTGCCATACGGGACAATAACGATGTGCACATGGTAGGCGCCGTGGCTGTCACCATAGACGCCAGATCTCTGTTGGGATTTGATGCCACCGCGCAAAAGCTGGCAGAAAATCTGGTGATTATTTCCTCTGAAAACCAACTGGTCTACAACCGCTCAAGTATTGCATTGGACGATGATGACCTCAGCCTGTTGGGCAGCAATTCCTTCGAAACGAATGCCGGCTATTATCCTGCTCAGCTGAGCTCCGGCAAATACATGGTCAGTTACCAGGCGCTTCCCTCTACGGATTTCGTGTCTCTTTTTCTCTATCCGTATAGCGATTTTTCATTTGGTATCGATGTGTTCTACATTTATGTGCTGGTGGGACTTCTGCTGTACATTCTTTTCCTTTTTCCTTCCATTATCCTGGCTTCCAGGTTTATCACGAAGCCGCTGGAAATCCTGACAAAATCCATCCAGCAATTCGCCGAAGGTGATCGAAGCGCAAAAGTTCAGTTTAAATATGACGACGAGATTGGTAAGCTGGGAAAAGCCTTTAACGCGATGGTTTTGGATAACGAACGCCTTCGCATATCGGAATACGAACTGCGTCTGAAAAACAAGGATGCGGAGCTGGCGCTTATGCAGACCCAGATCAATCCTCATTTTCTGTATAATATGCTTAATGCCATTCAGTGGCAGGCACTCAAGAGCGGAAACAAAGAGATTGCCGACATTTCCTACTCCATGGCTCAGGTGTTCCGGATCAGTCTCAATCGGGGCAAGGGCATCATCTCGGTAAAACAGGAAAAAGATCTTGTAAGCTACTACCTGTCCCTGCAAAAATACCGGCTTGGTAAAAAGATCAACTATCACATCGATTTCCAGGAGGACACCCTTGATTGTCAGATTCCCAAGCTGATCCTCCAGCCCCTGGCAGAAAACGCCATTGTTCATGGAATGGCGAAGGATTCCTCCCTGAATCTGGAGATTACCATCTCGGCATCCCTGTCTGAGGACAAGCAGCATCTGCATTTTATGGTTCAGGATAACGGCTGCGGCATTCCCGCAGAGATTCTTCAGTACCTGCCCAGCCACGTCATTCCTTCCACCGTTGAAGGCGACCAGAAAGGAAATAAAAGCAACCGTTTTGCCATTAAAAATATTTACGACCGTCTGCAACTGATATATGGCAATGACTTCACTTTCTGCATCCAGGGCGATTGCGGAACCACCATCGAAATCATTCTCCCCGCAGCAGAGACAGAGGAAAGGAGAGAACTCCATGCTTAGATTGGCAATTATTGACGATGAAGAAGAAACCAGACAGATTATGGTCAATTTCATTGACTGGGAGAATTATGGAATTACTGTTATCGGAGAAGCCTCCGACGGCTTGGTTGCATATGATCTCATCAATTCCCAGCATCCGGACATTGTTCTGATCGACATTCAGATGCCCGGCATGACAGGCCTTGAAGTTTTGGAAAAGATCCGATTGGAGGGGACTATCTCTCCCGCCTTCATTATCATGAGCGGATACGATGACTTTGAATATGCAAGGAAAGCATTAAGCCTGAACGCCGTGGAATACCTTTTAAAGCCCTTTCGCCCGGATGATGTGATAATGGCCATCCAGAAATCCATCAAGCATCTGGAGTTGATTCGCGGCAGCATTCAGGCTTCCTCCTCCGCGGTCAACACCATGAAACCGCTGGGCGGCGGTGCTATCGACTTCTCCCTGCTCCACTATCCTTCCAAGGAGGAACGCCGTCTGCTGGATAGCCTGAAAACCAACACCCAAGATGCCGTCCTGACGGATCTCAAATGTTTCTGGGATTGCCTGTGTGAATTGAACAGCTCCGAAGAAAGCCGCCTGAATTGCGCTGTTATTCTCTATGTGGAGGTCTGCCGTTTTTTGCTGGAACGCGGCAGCCGTTTCTCCAAGCCGTATTTTGATCATTGGGATAACAGCCCCGGAGAAATCTCACAGAATATCTACCAAACCCTGGAAGAAATTATGCTCGAGGCCATCTCTCTGATTGAAGCCGGTGATGGCTCTCACATCTATGTCAATAGCGCAATCCAGTACATTCAGGCGCATTATAACGAGAATCTGTCCCTGGAGAATGTGGCGGCCGCCATCAGTCTGTCTGCATCCTATCTGAGCAGTCTCTTTTCCAAAGTATTGGGAACCACCTTCATCGGGTATGTCCAATCCGTCCGGATTGAAACTGCGAAAGAGCTGCTGCGTACAACCACGCTGAAGGTCTATGAAATTGCCTATCAGGTCGGCTATGATGACGAAAAGTATTTTTCCCAGGTATTCCGAAAGGCGGAAGGAATTTCTCCCTCCCAATTCCGAACCCAATCTGCAAAAAATTCGGAACAAACCCAAGCAAAATAAGCTGCAATGTCTGCCATCTCTGCCGGCACATCCTGGAAAAACCCATGATGTGCCGGCAGCTTTTTCGTAAAATATTAAACGATACCGAAAAAAATTCCGTTCATCTTCTCAATGGTTCGCAGTAGAATACAGGCATGATATGTCAGTGCAGAGATGATTGCACAGACCATTTCATCTGTACATGACAGAATCATGAACGCTGCCAAGTTATAAAATATGGGAGGATAAAAAAATGGTACGTAGCGAAAATCAAGTGGCAAATCCTGTGCGAACCAATATCGAATTATCTGATAAGGTGAAAGAGCTCAACAGGCAGTTGGCGCAGACCCCTGATAATGCGGACCTGTGGATCAAGCGCGGCCTGGCTCTGGTCGAACAGAACCTGATGCGGGAAGCTGTCGAGTCCTACTCCAAGGCGCTTTGCCTGGATCCCTTCAACTGGCTGGCATACCGCAACCGTGCGCATCGCCATCTGTCCTGCTGGGAGTTCCAGGAGGCGTGCTCCGACTTCATTATGTCTACCCGGCTGGTTCCCAACACTGTCGATATCCATGAAATTTGGGAAGCATGGTATCTGCTGGCCCTGTCCCACTACCTGCTGGGAGAATACGAAAAGGCAGCAGAAGCTTACAAAACCTGCTACAGTCTGGCTTACGGCGACGACATTATCACCACAACCGGCTGGTACTGGTCTACTCTGATGCGTCTCGGCAGAAAAGAAGAAGCCGAGAAGGTTCTGGCTCCCATCACCAAGGACATGAAGTTCGAGGAGAGCCGCGAGGCTTATTTCAGCACCCTGCGGATGTTCAAGGGCTGGGTTTCTCCCGAGGATACCGAAGCGCTGTGCAATATGCCCGACTGCAAGGACAAGTTCACTCGCCTGTACGCTGTTTCCAACTACTATTACATCACCGGTGATATTGAGAACTCCAACCGTGTTATCGACCGCATCCTGGCCGAGGCCGGTCCCGAGTGGTGGATGGTATTTGGTTATCTCGCAGCCATGGTGGATAAGAAGACCCGAAGCAACGCCTGACAACATTTTTTCAGCAGCGGTTTAAATGTACCGAAATAAAAACATCCAGTTTCACTGAAATGGCGGTATTTCGCTATGCTGTTGCTGGTATACCAATAACAACAATATAGCCGTTGTTTTGGGGAAAAAGTCAATTTTATTCCAAAAGGCGGTTTTGATATGATTTATCAAAACCGCCTTTTTCTTTTTACTATGAAGGAGGGACAAGCCAAATGTTTTCGTTAAACGGAAAGATTGCCCTGATTACGGGCGCCAGCTATGGAATCGGTTTTGCCATCGCAAAAGCCCTTGCGAGGGCAGGCGCAACAATTGTATTCAATGATCTCACACAGGCAGCTGTGGACAAAGGCCTTGCTGCCTATGAGTCGGACCATATCAAGGCACATGGTTATGTGTGCGATGTCACAGATGAAGACGCCGTCAATAAACTTGTGGAAACAATAGAAATGGAAGTCGGCGTAATTGATATTCTGGTAAACAACGCAGGTATTATTAAGCGAATTCCCATGTGCGACATGACCGCAGCTGAGTTCAGGCAGGTGGTCGATGTTGACCTAAACGGTCCATTTATTGTTTCAAAGGCGGTGATTCCTTCCATGATTAAGAAAGGCCATGGAAAGATCATCAACATTTGTTCCATGATGTCTGAGCTTGGGCGGGAAACCGTATCTGCCTATGCAGCAGCAAAAGGCGGACTGAAGATGCTCACACGCAATATCGCATCTGAATATGGTGAATACAATATTCAGTGCAACGGTATCGGACCCGGCTACATTGCAACGCCGCAGACTGCTCCACTCCGCGAAATTCAGCCGGATGGAGAAAGACATCCCTTTGATAAGTTTATCATTGCGAAAACACCTGCTGCACGCTGGGGAACGCCGGAGGATCTGGAAGGCCCCGCGGTCTTCCTGGCATCGGATGCTTCCAACTTTGTAAACGGCCACATCTTATATGTGGACGGTGGTATTCTTGCCTACATTGGCAAGCAGCCTTAAATAATCTGCCTCCTTCCCCGGAAAGCAAATAAACCGTTCAACCCCAAAAATTCGTACAGGAGAGTATTTTCATGTTCAGCGAAAAATCCGGTAATCATTCTGTTTCCATAGAACTTACAGATCTATTACATTTTCAAAGCCTGTCAAATCTGGCTCTTTCCCCGGACGGTGCACGGGCTGCCTTCCTGAAACACCAGTGCAACAAAACGCTGGACGGATACGCTTCCAATCTTTGGACATGCGACCTGAACAGCGGCCACACCTGCGCTGTTACCACCGGCGGCAAAAAGCAGGTCTTCTGCTGGACGCGGGACGGCGCTCTGCTCTATGCCACTGCCGGTGAGGAAACCGTGTTTACTCGAATGGATCCGGATGGTCAGTCCAGTCACGCGTTTACGGTCCCTGTCTGTGTCAAGTCCATTCAGCCCGTAACAGACACGCTTTGGCTTATCGAAGCTACCAGCTTTGTGAGCGATGAGGCAAAGGAAGTGCGAACCGAAAAGGTTTGCGTGGTGCTGGAAGAGCTTCCGGCCCATTTCAACGGTCAGGGCTACACCTCCGGCAGCCGAAACAGCCTGTATTTGTTTAATCAGACCGACGGTTCTCTCAGACAAATCACCCCCAGACACTTCGAAACCATGGGTTACAGTCTTTGCCTCGAGGAGCAGAAAATTGTCTGCCACGGTCACAATTTTACCGACGTCCGTGGCATCCGCGGCTGTATCTTCCTGTATGATATCCTCTCAGGGACAGGCCGTATTGTTGTGCAGCCCAACACCTACCGCATTTATTATGCCACCATGATGGGAAATCAGCTTCTGTTTGCCGGCACCAAGGGCAAACACGACAGCAATGAGAACCCCACCTTCTATTTGCTGGATCTTTCCACCGAAGCAACCAGGGAACTGTGCTACCCTGACCACTATGTGGGTGGTCTGGGCATTGGATCTGACTGCCGATATGGCAGCGGCACCACCAGTATGCGTTTCGGAAACAGCGTATACTTCACTTCTGCACACTTTGAGTCCTGTCACCTGTTTGAGGTTACATCTGACGGAAGTTTCCGCCAGGTAAGCAACCAGATGGGTTCCGTGGATTTCTTTGATATCAAAGGACAAAAAGCTGCCTTTATCGGCATGCGGGACATGGGGCTGCAGGAACTGTATGCTCTGGATCTTACCACCGGTCAGGAAATCCGCCTGACTGATTTCAATCAGGCATACATAGACAGCCATACGGTATGCACCCCCAAGCCCTGCTACTTCCGCAATCACGACGGCATCACCATCACCGGTTGGGTGATCCCTCCCGTCGGCTATGATGAAAGCCGTACTTATCCTGCCATCCTTGACATCCACGGAGGCCCAAAAGGCTGCTATGGTATGGTTTTTTATCACGAAATGCAGCTCTGGGCAAACCGCGGGTATTTTGTATTCTTCTGCAACCCCAGAGGAAGCGACGGCCACGGCGAGGCCTACGCCACCATCTCCGGCATCAACGGCACCGTGGACTATGATGATCTGATGGAGTTTACCGATCATGTGCTGAACACCTATCCCCAAATTGATCCCAACCGGGTCGGTATCACCGGTGGATCTTACGGCGGTTTTCTTACAAACTGGATCGTCGGCCACACCAATCGTTATGCCGCTGCAGCAACCCAGCGCAGCATCGGCGATTGGATGGTACATTACGCAGCCTGTGACAGCGGATTCTGGGTCACCAGCGAGCAATTTCCGCCTTCGCCCCTGTATGATGCTGAAAATGCCTGGGATCACTCCCCGGGAAAATATGCCCTGAATATCAAAACCCCGATGCTTTTCATCCATTCTGATGAGGATCGGCGCTGTCCCATGAGCGAGATGATGGCAGTTTATAACGGCGCAGGACTGGCAGGCACCCCTGTCCGAATGTGTTTGTTCCATGGCGAAAACCATGAGCTTTCCCGCGCCGGCAAGCCCAGCTGCCGTATCCAGCGGCTGGCTGAGATTACCGGTTGGATGGATAAATACCTGAAAGGAGGGGATCAAGTATGAACCACCCTGAGCTGCTGAGTCTGTGCCGCTCCTCCCATCTAAGCATCTCTCCTGACGGAAGCAGGTGCGCCTTCCTTGTTCATACACCCTTACAAATCGAAAATAAATATGATGGACGCGTCTATCTCAGCAATTTCACTGCCGTCTCTCCTATTGGAACTTCCGGCGTAACCAGTTTTGTCTGGATGGACGAGAATACCCTTCTGATATCCCGTGCGGAACGCGGCGGCACCGCTTTTTCCACGCTCTGTGTGAATGATGGTTCCGAAAAGCCCTTTGCTTATGTTTCATTCGAGGCTGCTGCCGAAGGCTTCGTTTGTGGCAAACTGCTTTTCTCCGCCCGGCGCCCGATTACCGAGGAAAAAGCCCAGGAGAATGGCAGCTGGACTGTTCTGGATGAATTGCCTATCTGGAAAGACGGCGTTGAATACCGCTCCAAGATCCGCCGCAAGCTGTTCCTCTGTACCGATGATAACCAGGTTCGCTGCATTTCCCCCGAGAAGATGGATGTCCATCTCGTCAGCGCTGATCGATGCCGGGTGGTCTACGCCGGGTACACGCCTGGCATTCTGGATGGCGCAGCCGATGAGATCCGCTGCTGGGACGGTATGGATCACCTGGTCTGTAACGGCTGTGGCGAGATCTCTCAGATCGCGCTTGGCAGCAGCACCGTGTTTTTTTCCGCTCTTTCCCCGGATGCGCAGGCCGGTACCGCGCCTATCCTGATGCAGGTATCCACCGCCGGTGCTGCCCCCACAACTCTGTATGCCTCCGAACTTGCCGTCGGCAATTACATCGTTTCCGATGCCGGTTCTCACGGCAAGGTTTTTACCGCTGACGGTGATATTCTATATTTCATAGCCACTGAAAACGGGTCTTCCCAGATGTACAAACTGGTCCCTGGCACACCGCCTGAGCGCCTAACCACAGCTGCCGGCAGTATCGATCAGCTGGATGTCCATGCCGCACGCATCGTTTTTGCCGGCTTACGCGGTTCCAATTGCCATGAGGTATATAGCCTGAATGACGGTGAACATAAGATTTCTTCTCTCCACAATGAAAGCGCTGTGCCATATCGTCCCATGGTATCTATCCAGCAGCAGGGAATTCAGGGCTGGGCGCTCCGGGAGGAAGCGGAAGATAAATCCCGCCCTGCGGTTGTATTTCTCCACGACGGCCCCCAGGAAGCATTTGGCGAGGTCTATCACTTCGGAATGCAGCTGCTGGCACAGCATGGCTATGTGGTTCTGTTTGCCAATCTGCCCGGCAGTATCGGCTACGGAAACGAATTTGCCGCTTTGGCCGGACACTGGGGTGACAAGGACTGCGATGCCCTCCTTCAGTTCCTGGATGCAGCGCTTGCTGCCTGCCCCGAAATTGATCCGTCCCGTCTGGCTGTGATGGGAACCGGTTACGGCGCATATCTTGCCGCTATTGTGACCGGAAAATCCAGCCGATTTGCCGCAGCTATCTGCGATGGTGTCATCTCCAACTGTGTTTCCATGGAAGCAACAAGCGATCATGGCATAACGTTTGCAGCAAAGCAGATGAAGGCAAGCAGTTATCAGCAGCCGGAGGAACTGTGGAAACGCTCTCCCCTCAGCCGGATTGCCTCCATGAAAACTCCCACGCTGATCCTCCATGGCGAAGCTGACCGGAGCAGCCATCTTTCCCAGGGGCAGATGCTGTTCACTGCCCTTAAAGTACACGGTGTTCCTGCCAGAATGGGAATCTTTCCGGGCCAAAGCCACAATTTTTCCAGCATTGGTTCCCCGGCAGCCCGCGACCGGTACCATAGTGAAATATTGCGCTGGCTGGCCTTGTATCTGTAAAAACAATTTCAAGGCTTGGCCGTTCATCCATGGCGGACAAATCCTCCATCTGATACTAATCTTTGATTAAAAGTACACTTTTAGTCAAAGGATTTTGAAGAAATGAAAAGTGAACCATTCCTGCAGCCAGTCGGCGCGATTTTTCGTGTCGGCCGGCTGCTTTTCCGTCTGGGTGGAATACCTCATAAATAGATTTTTCGCAGTTATTTTATCCTGAAAAACAGCAGGTTCCCGGATTTATTGATATAGGCAATACACAGGCAAGGATTTATAATATTTCCATTTTTGACAGAAATAACGCCTTCCGGTATAATATAGGCGGAAATGATTCTATTGTGTAAGCGAGGACCGGATATGAAGCATCCCTGCATTGAGTTTATCACCGCCTGCAACTGATGTGAAATTTTTGGGGCATTCGTGAAATCCCTGGCGGAGGATTATCCTCAGATCGAAGTTCACTGCTATGAGGCCGGCGTGGATATGGACTACATTCCCAAATACGGCATGGTGACCAGCAGTGTTTTGATCATAAACGAGTCTGTTGCTGTCACAGATCTCAGCAAGTCTGCCATTCGGAAAGCCTTTCGTGAGCTGACCGAAAGCAGCTGAACCAAAAAAATCAGGGCCTGTGCCCTAAAAAACATTTTTTAAGGAGAAAACCATGAAAGTTGCTTATCTGTTTGAATCCACCAACTCCAGAGAAATCCTGGAGAACATGATTATCCCCCAGCTGGAAAAGGGCATCCACGGTGCGGATGTTGTCGGCATGATGTTCTTCTTTGACAACTGCTATATGCTGGTGGAGGGCAACGACATTGCTGCCCGTCTGTCCGCTCTGGCCGAAAAGACCGGTATGCTGCTGATGTGCTGTGACCGCTGCTGCTATCAGCGCGAGATCGACAAGAAGCTGGTCTCTCCCGCCGGCATCGGCTGCTTCCCCAATGTTTACGCTGCTCTGAGCGGTGTTGGCGTGGATCAGGTCATCACGCTGTAATTTTCTCCCGTGGATGATTATCTGATTGCTGTATTCCAGCGGCCCGGGGATGCCGCGCTTGCCCAGCGGGATCTGACAGAGCGCAGCTTCCGGGTCTGTCTGATGCCCAGTCCCCGGGAGCTCAGCACCTCCTGTGGGTTGTCCCTCCGCTTTTCCCCCCAGGAAGCGGATGGCGTGTACATCGCCCTTCGGAGCCTGTTTGCGGAACCTGACCGGTGCCGGTTTTTCCGTGCCTGCAAGGAAGCCGGGCATCGAAGATTCTATCCGTTGATCTGCGAAGCATGCGGAATCCACAGCTAAATTCTGAACAGCGAGAAGGGCTTTTCGACAATCTAAAAAAAGAGATACGCATTTGCGTATCTCTTTTTCTTTAGCAGCAGTCTTCCATTCCCTCGCCGAAGAGGTTAATCATTTCTCCGTGCATGATCCGGTAGATGGCATAACCAACCTGTCCGTTTTTCTCGCCGGTGATCAGCGTTTCGATCTCTGAAAGCTTATCCATATTGAAAAACCGGATGTGCTGATTCTCTCTGGGGGCAGGGATGGGGGGCGTTTCCACCAGGTTCCCTTCCTCGTCGGTATACAGCACAATGGTTTCAATGTCCTTGTTCCGCTGGGAGATGACCACCAGGTCCTCAATGGTGTCATTGGTGATGTCCTCCGCACAGGCCAGAAGCACGGTTCTGTCAGGGTAGCGTCTGCAAAATTCTTCCAGAAGGGGGTGATCCTCCGGCACCATTTTCGCATAGTCCACACCGCTGCTTGCCTCCACTTCTTCGTCCTTCACCTGAAGAAATTCCCGCAGTCCAGCCAGAAGGACCACCGCGAGGATCAGAATAAGCAGATTGACCAGAAGTCTGTTTTTCTTAAGCATGAGCCTTTGCCGCTTTCTTCAGAATGTTGTACAGCGCCACTGCCGCATACCCGATCAGCACGAAGCTGCAGATCAGCTGGAGCCACTCCGGGAACTCGATCAAAAAGGCATTGGCGCTGGAAATACTGTTGGTCACTCTGTCAAAATCCAGCACCGGCTGGAAGTTTGGCAGCAGCTTGTTGGCCAGGAAGCCGCCAACCTGAGAAAGGATAATCACAGAAACCACATACAGCGTCACCGCGCGCTTGCCGATGGTCTTGCGGATGCTGATCAGCTCGGCAATATTGGTGGCGCAGCCGGCAGTCAGGAAGGTGATGGCAACGCCGGGTGCGGCGCCGCTGGCTACCACAGCCGCAATAAAGGGGATATGTCCCACAGCACAGACATACATCAGCGCGGCCACCACGGTAATGCCCAGAAGGGATACCATGCCTGGGTCACCCAGATACCGCTGAATTGCCCCCTGAGGAACCACCGTGAAAAGGATTCCCGCAATGAGCATACCGGAAACGGTATATTTGCTGATGGCCATGGCCAGCTCCGTAAAGGACCAGTGCAGACCGGACTTGATCCGCTGGCTCACCGGACGCTTGACCTTGTTCAGGTTCAGCTGGATCCGCTTGTTCTCATAGGCAGGCTTATAGTACAGCTCGTCGCCGCCCAGCTTGTTGGCGATGACGCCGATGAGCATGGGGCAGAAAAAGCCCATGAGGACATAGATCAGGGTGATCTGGGGGCCCAGCAGGCCAAGGCTCAGAATAATGGCAATGGGATTGATCATGGGGGAGGAGGTCATGAAGGTCAGTACCGGCCCCAGATATGCCCCGGAATAGTACATGCTGATGCCCAGGGGAATGGTGCCGCAGCTGCAGATGGGCAGGCACATGCCCGTCAGGGTCATGGAGAAAAGTCCCGAAAGCTTGGTAGAGCCCAGATTCGCCTTTTTCATCATGTCTGTGCCCACAAATTCGTGGATGACACCGGCCACGGCAAAGCTGAACAGAATCCAGGGAGATGCGCTGTTCAGCATACTCAGCGCGGAAACCAAAACATCTTTTACAAAGGTAATAATAAACATTTCTTCACCTGTATTTCATCGTCCCCGGAGAAACGGTCATGATTTGGCAGACGCAGACAGGTCCCGGAATGTCTTGAGAATGGCTGCCTTGGAAAGCTCCGGCAGGACCTCAGACTCATTGATCACCAGCATGCTGCTGGTAACGGTTCCGTACTTTGCCAGATACTCCGTATCCTTTCCGGCCACATAGACCCGGGTCTCTACCTCCGGATAGTTTGGGGCAATCTCCTTGACAAAATCGCTGAGGGAGGTGCAGCAGGCACAGGCCAGAATAAATTCAACACAGGGATGTTTCATCTTTTATTGCCTCTTTTCATTATTTAACCACGGCGCCCCGGAAGGCCTCCCGCAGCAGGTTGGTCAGTTCAAAAACATACTTTTCGTATTCGGCGCTGGAACGGTCCCGGGTGCGGGGCAGGTCAATTTTCACATTGCCCACAATGTGGCCTGCTTCCCGGCCGAACACAATCACGCGGTCGCTGAAGAACACGGACTCGGACACATCATGGGTGACCATGACCACCGTAATTCCGGCCTCCTGCACCATGCGTTCCAGCTCATTCTGCATCAGCTCCCGCATCTGGAAGTCCACGGCGCCCAGAGGCTCGTCCAGCAGCAGCACCTTGGGGCGGCCCACCAGAGCCCGGGCCACGGCAGCGCGCTGCTGCATACCGCCGGAAAGCTGGATGGGGTACTTCTTGCGGTGTTCTGTCAGGTGTGCCATTTCCAGGGCGGCATCCACCCGCGCTTTCTTCTCATCTGCCGGAAGATTCTGGAATTTCAGGCCGTAGGCCACATTCTTCTCCACAGTCATCCAGGGAAACAGGGCATAATTCTGGAACACATAACCCCGTTCGGGGGAGGGACCGCTGATGGGCTGGCCATCCAGCAGAATCGCGCCCTCGGTCGGACTCTGAAATCCGCCCATCATGGTGAGCAATGTGGTCTTTCCGCAGCCGGAAGGGCCCAGCAGAGAGACAAACTCCCCGTCCTCGATCTCAAAATTCACATGATCCAGAACCACCTGGTTTTCCCCGGGGCGGTCCTGGAATACCTTGCTTACATTATCAACCTTTAGCCTTACCATCTTTAAACCTCCAGCTTGTCAGCCTGCGTTCCACCAGCCGGACGAGCTGGTCTATTCCATAGCCCACAAGGGCAGACATGATCATCAACGCATAGAGTCTCGCCGTCTGCATCCGCTCCTGGGCCTCGATCATCAGGTAGCCGAATCCGCTGCTGGTGGCAATGAACTCCGCGCAGATAACGCTCATCCAGCCGGAGCCGATGGCCAGACGCAGACCGGTAAGAAAGCCGGGCATGGCGCCGGGAATGATGATATCCCGGAAAATGGCGGCGGTACTGGCGCCCATACTCCGGGCGGCGTTGAAGTAATTCCGGTCAATGTCCGTCACGCCCGCAATGGTGTTGATGATCAGGGGGAAGACAGCGGCCATAAAAATCATAAAGATGGTGGGGCCTTCGCCCAGGCCAAACCAGATAATGGACAGGGGCACCCATGCCATGATCGGCACCTGACGAATGGAATTGATGAAGGGAGACAGCATGGTCATGACCTTCTCGGAATAGCCCATCAGCAGGCCCAGAACAGAGCCAAGGATAAGGGCGTAGAAGGAACCCGTCAGAACACGCCACAGGGTCAAGCCCATATTGCGCATAATGCGCTTATTGAACCACGCGCCAAAGAATTCCTGCATGGTCTCCACAAAGTCCGGCAGCACCAGCGGCTTGCCGATGGCCCGGGCCGCAAAAAACCAGGCAACGCAAAGTGCGCCCATGACGGCCACATTCATAAACGCCATCCGACGCGCTTTCTTTTTGTCCCCGTTTACAGGGACCCGAATCGTACGGTCACGGTTTTCCAAAAGGCAGTTACCTCCTCTTTCTTCTCTGTTTCCAGATATGCACACAGCATATCCGTCAGTTCCTCCTCCCCGGCAATGGCACAGACCGTGTCGTTGAAGGCAGTCCGCAGCGCATCCAGCCGGGGATCTCCCAGCAGGTCGCTGCGAACGATCATCACCGAGGTTACCATGCCCTCAGAGATGGACCGGGTGGGATAATTCAGCTTCATGGCCAGGGATACATCCAGCATAATGGCGTCCACGGCTCTGTTCTCCAGGGCATAGGGCAGCGCCGAGGCAAACATGGGCTGCAGGTCCACTTCTTCTCCGAACACCTGCTCCAGCAGATCCCGCTGCTCCTCCCGGCCGTTCATGTAGCCGATGACCTGATAGGTTTCGGGGCTGTCCGGCCGGGTGACCAGCACATTGCCGTCATAGACCAGCTCCCCCAGAACCATATACTGCTTTCCGGCCTCCGCCAGATCCGTCATGGCATCCGGACACAGAACCGCCACATCCACCTGTCCGGTGGAGAGGGCAAACTGGGCATTGGAGCCGCAGCAGTCTCCCAGATTGATGGAATCCAGCCCCAGCTCCGCGCGTTGAGCCGACAGGTCCGCCAGCGCCTTTTGTACCACAATTCCGGCGATATCATCGCCATAGGCCACCATCAGCGGCTTTGTCTCCGGTTGTAAAGGCGCGCTCGTATATCGCCATACGAGCGCAGCCCCAATTCCCACGATTGCAAGCAGAAGGGCAAGCCCCGCTGCCTGCGTGCGGTTCCCCTTCATGGGTTACCGATCCAGCTCCACATACTCGGGGATGTCCTCGGCCTTCATACCGTCGATGGCCAGAGCCCGTGCCTTGAAGCTTTCATAATCCATGCCTTCGGGGAAGACAGGATCGATGTTCTCTTCGATAAACTTGGTGAAGTCCTTGGCGCCGCAGTTGTTGAAGTAGGTCAGATCCACATAGTCCTCAACATTGACGGTGTTGATGTCGTCCCGAATACCATAGTAAGCCATGGTGTTCAGCTGGTTGCGCATGTAGTCCAGGTTCAGATCCCAACGGATGGTGCGGCCTTCGTTGACAAACTTTCTCCAGTAGGTCATGATGGCAACTTCCACGGGGACATTGTAGTAAGCGGAGAAAATCTCAGCGGCATAGTAGGGGTGCTCGTACATGAACTGCAGGCACAGGGTGTGAGCCAGCAGCATCCGCTCTGCCAGAGCAGGGTGTGCCTCAGCAAATTCGTAGTTCATAGCCACCTTGCAGCAGGTGCCGTGACCCAGCTCACCGCCGCGGTCGGTATCCTGACGGGCCATAATCTTGCCGGCACCGGTGTAAACAGCCATGGAGCCCCAGGGGTCGCAGCAGTTGTAGGCATCCAGGTCGCCGGCTACCATTGCCAGGTATTCATCGGAGTCGCCCATGGAGAAGTTCTCATACTGGGTGATATCCCGGGGGATATTCAGCTCGGCACAGTACTCTGCCCAGTTCAGGTTCTTGGTGTCAGGGTCAGTGCCCATGGAAATCCGCTTGCCGATCAGGTCCTCGGGATTTTCGATGTCATTGCTGACCACCAGATACTCGGAGCCGCCGGTGTGGTTCTCGGCTGCGATGAACAGGGGGACATTCTTCTGAACGGCGCTCAGGGTGGTGGTCCAGCCGCAGTAGGCCATATCCATCTGGCCGGCACTCATGGCTTCGGGAACATTGCCGTTGCCGGTGACCTTGACCTTCATGCCCAGGCCCTCGAAGATACCGGTGTACTCGCCCACGCTGGCTGCTGCCATGTGGTCACAGTTGTAGTAGCCCAGGTTGACGGTGTACTTCTTGTCCTCCTCGCTGAGCTCGGGCAGATCCAGCTCGGCCAGCATGTCGGCCACGATCTCCTCGATGGAACGGGGGCCGTCGCTGTAAGGGGTAATGGCCAGAGGATCCACCTCGGGTGCGGCTTCGGTGGCCTTGGGTGCGTCTGCCGTGGTGTTTGCGCTGGAAGCAGGAGCCGCAGCGCTCTCGGAGGTAGTGCCGCAGGCAGCCAGGCTCAGCAGCATGACCATGGCAAGAAGCAGGGAAATGCTTCTCATCATCAGGTTTTTCATGATTGGGTTCATCCTTTCTTTCTTCTATCGCTTCTTTATATTTTCAGTCTCTTCTTCCGAGCAGACCAAAAACCATGTTATTTCCTCCCGCGGCGCCAGAGCGTCCACCCGAACAGGAGCAGCAGCCCCCAGGCGCAGGGGCCCTTGGCCGGCATCCAGGTGCGGATGCTCAGCAGGTTGGCCAGGCGGGTAAACCTGTCCGCGTTGGCCAGATTGAACTGGGGTACAAAGCCGGCGCCAAGCACCCACTGGGTCAAAAGCGCCGCCAGCAGGCTGACAGAGACTGTGGTCAGCAGGTACAAGCCCGCCGTTTTCTTCCCCGCTGTGCCGTACAGGGCAAACAGCTCCGGCAGATTGGTGCAGACGCCCATCATCAGCAGCAAAACCGTCCAGCCCGGCCGAAGCCCGGAAGCCGCCAGAGACGCCGCCAAGGAAATGTCGTCCGGGATACAGACATGTCGGAACACCCCCGCTGCCGCTGCCTCCCAGAGGGAAGCGGCCCGGGGATTCAACACCAGATTCTGCCACAGGGACCGGGGCGTCATGGTCAGCAGGGCCGCCTGCGCCGCAATTCCAAGCATGACCCAGAAAATCAGCGCTCCCGCCATATCCGGATTGTTTTTCCGTTCCGGAAGGGCACTCTGCCAGCGCTCCCCTGCCACGCCTGCCAGCAAAGCCGCTGCCAGCGCGCCGCAGAGATAGGCCACCGTCAAAGCCGGGCCCATATACGCCCAGCCAAGAAGCAGCCCAGCCGGATTCAGCAGCGTCGCGCTGCAAAGGAAGGCCAGAGGAACCCCCACACCGGCCCCACAGGCCAGCAGCGCGGCAGCAATGGGAACAGCCGCAAAATTGCACATAGGCAGCAATGCCCCGGCAACCACCGCCCCCAGGATGCCCCAATGCTTTCCATCGCCGTTGTTTTTCCCCGCAAGCGGGAGGAAACGCAGCAGCCAGCCAAGGAGCAGTCCCAGCAAAGTCCACCAGCCCAGGGTTTCCATCAATGTCCAAAAATGCGCCGCAAAATTCTGAATCAACGTCATCTCAATCCCCTGCCATGCCTGCCCTTGCTTCCGCAATAAAATGGAATGAAAGTCAAATGTACATTTCATTCCATCCAAAATAATACCATGGATATTCCCTGGAGAGAAATTCCATTTTCCTATCAATGGCGATCATCTATTGGTGCAGGCAATAAATTTTACGCCCGAAACAGCACGTTCGATGTTCCGGAACAGGCGCGCCGGAACATAAAAATTAACGTTTTGCGCGGCTGCGCACACAGCCCCAGCATTTGCAAATGCTTCCGCATAATTCCCCTTTTCCTGCAAACAATACCAGAGGATAAGTTTGCAAACAAGGAGAGGAAAGAAATATGAAAGCAACAGGCATCGTACGACGAGTGGATGATCTTGGCAGAATTGTCATTCCAAAGGAGATCCGCCGCACCCTGCGAATCCGGGAAGGCGACCCGTCACAGACAACATTGACCGAGTGGGAGAAATACTGTTTTAGTATGTTGGATTTAGCCAAACGCCAGGGGTGGTAGTTGTACATAGTGACAACAGAGAACGCCAAAAACGTGCGTATATGAAAGGGGTAAACCGGGATGAAAGAAATCATTTCTTGCGGATTTAACATGGACACAGCCTGCGTAGAGTTGCGCTTTTCCGATGGCAGCATAGTCGCCATCGATACCATTGCCGTGGAAAACGAGGTCGCCGATACGATGTATCAGCGATCAGAACTGGATTGGCTGATCTACAATAAGCCACTGGAGTATGCCCAGCTGGTGCTGGGCGGGGATTTGGAGGGGTATCTCCGAGGCACACCGGAGCATCGGTTGATGGATTGAGAATAAGTGTGGCAGAGCTCACCGGTCAACGACGATCGGTGAGCTCTGGTTCTTTAAGATTCTTTCCATAGCTCTGTTAGATTTATGGTGCTACTCTGTGGTTGCTTTTGTTTTGGTAGCAAATCAACCTGCACCAAAATAGGAAAATTGGAAGCAACGCCAGTAAAGATACACGCACCTTGTGGGAGTACTGAGATCATTTCATATGAAGCATTATCAATGAATGCCACTGCTTTACCTATTGCCCTTATATCTTCATTATTAACCAATCGATGAATAAAATAATTATGTAGTTGAGAAATAATGGTTTCCGAGATGTCAGAGGGACGCTGGCTCGATATAGTTAAGAATGTTCCAAATTTTCGCCCCTCTTTGATAATTTCCTCGAAAGTTTCTAAGCGGTAATCTTTCCATGTCTGGCTTTCCCGTTCGGAAGTCGTGGACAAGACATTATGTGCTTCATCAATGATAATATGTAGACTACTACCATTGAAATTCTGTCGTTGGCGTTCATAGAAATACTTGCAGATAATTAGAGGTACAATCTTTTTAAATTCTACATTAACATCAACCAATGAATATACCGCTAGCCAATCAGACGGGGGATTCTCGCATATCCTAAAAAGGCGCTTTACACATTTTACACGATTTTCAAATCTTGAGATCAGTGGGCCAACATGTTCTTCGTTGATATATTGCGAACACAAAGAATCCAAGTATTTATACCGCAGAGCATATTCAAATACCAAATATTCATCCACATCTTTGCAATTTGCCGGAATAAACACTGAATCCAAAATAGCAGAAACAAATTGTTGTTCGTAATCATCGAGGCTGTTTGCCCAGTACTCACCCTCAGCAGATGTACGGTAGAATTTTGAGCTCTGTGCACGAAGTTGGATGCTATTTAAAATTCTGATTCCAGGTTCGGCATCAACAAATAGCAATGTAAGAATTGTCTTAAGTCCTGTTAGCTGACGCAAGAATATTTGAGGGTCATCATAATATCGGAGAAGCAGATTCCGTAACATCCCACGAATATAGGCCATGAGATTATCTGTCTCACGCAAACGGCGGTATAGGTCAATGCTCTTGCTTAAAAAAGGCTTCTGCGTTTTTTCCGTTGCCTCGCATATTATTGACCAGAGTTCCACATCTTCCAAAAACGATTGATGAATCGGGATTGAATCTCCTGTATCAACTCTTGTTGAAAGCCGATATACTCGTTTGCTGTCATCAAAGGCTTGAGTGTACTCCCCGTTAAAATCAATAAGAAGAAATCTGCTTTTAGCGAATCCAGGCATTCCTTTAAACCGTTGAAAGCACTCAGTGTATATCTTGGCTAATGTATTTGATTTGCCACTTCCAGTATTTCCGAAGATTCCTATATGACTGGCAAAAAGAGAATTTGCAGAGATGAAAAGCTTTTCTTCTTTGTAATCATTAATAGCGCCAATGCACACAGAAGTGTTTAAATCGGAGCTAAACTCAAAAATCTTTTGCACTTCTATGTCTGTAAGCATATATGCATCGGAGAAAACCAGCGGGATGTCAATGAGACCTCTCTGGAAATGTCCATCATTCAACACACCCATAATGCTAACTTCGATAATGCGATCAATTGTTTCGCTCTCTTTTGAAAAACGAAGTTGACCATTGTTCTCTCCCGTGGGCTTAGTTTCTTGGACGTATTCGCCCTCTATGCGGCCAATGATGTTGCTGAATCCTTTTGGAATCTTCACAAAACTGCCGACAGACACATTTTTAATAATGTGTCCCTGGTATATCAGAATATTGCTGTTCTTGTTTTCAAAGACACGTATGCGGAGTTTTTGACCTCGTACCTCAATCACCTGTCCGATTTTATAGAAATCGTTCATATCGATCCACCCCACCTCTTTTATGAATGGATATGTGACAAAATCTGATTGAAATAATCCAAAGATAGTTTTACTCCATCCAGCGCAATATAGGTAATATTATTGTTCTTTGGCGTTCCAAAAAGCCTCTGTAAATCACTAATAGCCGATTCATTGTAGACGAAAACAAGAATTTTCAGAGATGGATTGACCATTGAACGCTTTACTAAATCGAGGATATGTTCATCTCTAAATGAAAAACCATTGACCACAAGAAGCGAATTTTCCTTTTCCAATTCATTTGAGAAGATACGGAGAATTTCATAGTAATTCTTGTTCAAGAGGGTATCGCTGAATTTTTCTTTTGTCGGATTCACAATCAAAAATGACAATTTATAGGATTGAATGAATTTATGATAGTCATCTACCTTGGCAAGTAATGCATCAAAAACAGTATCTGCAAACAACGCCTGAATTTGTTTCTCTGCTTCATCCAGCGTATTGGCAGTAAAATGAGCATCAATTCTATCTACAACTGCAGTATCAAATAGCGGAGAAAAATCCTTAGAAAATCTTTGAATCTGCGTACGATACTGTTGATATTCAATACCACCCCAAATGATATCTTCACTCCAAGTAACAGAACCATGAATCTTCAAGAGATTGACAGACGGAATTTCTGCTTTCCTGTTAGAAAAAATTGCTTGCCTATAATACGTTTTGGAATAATTATCAGTGGAGAAACGAGGTTCAATTCTTCCTTCAAATCCATCATTGCATATGCAAGGCGAATGATCAAATATCAATTCAATTATTGGGTCATAGTTTGTCGTAAAAATATTGAATTGTCGATCCAATGCTGGATTTCCTCGCTCGGAAAAAATTCGATATACAATGTCCCCAAATTTTTTATATGGATCAAATGTTGGAGCATATGTAGATACTTTGGAAGGAATGGGTTCAATGCACCGAACAAAAAAGGACCAATACAAAAAAGCGGAAAGGATGGTTGCCTTTTTCCTCTCATCCTCGTTTTTTACCTGATGCTTTTGTAATGCTTCAAAAATAACCTCATTATTACTCAGAGTTCCTAATAAATTTGCAGAAAAACCAGCCCCAAGCAAAAAGTTCACTCTGCACCCAGAAAACAAATTCTTAAGCATGGATTTGTAGTCTTCTGAAATAACAACATTGCCCGCATCGACAGGCAGTTTCATTATCTGCTCCATACAATACCTCCGTGTCTGTAGAACCGTTTTATGCTACCTGTACCACATCATGTAGTGTTCGAACCACCGATATCATAGCAGGCAAATTGATACCAAAAATCTCGTTCAAATCGTAGTTGTTAAACGGTTCCGTGTTGACCATATCCGCAAGCTCGACATCGCCGTTTTCTCTGACATAATTGATGATCGTGCGTACAAACTCCTGCTGCTGAGAATTCAGCAGGTTTCCGCTGAGATATTCGCCGAATTTGACATTGACGGCTTCCTGGCTCAAACCAATCAGACTTCGGACAAATGCTGCCAAATTTCCGATATCGGTTGCCTCATCGTATTCTGCTTTTGTTCCAAGCTCATGCCACAAAATATGTTCAAGTTCCGCCAGGTCATCATTGCTGATCGGCTCCAGATTATGAATCTTCTTGATTACAGCGCTATCCAGATGCTCTGCCAGATAATCAATGACCTTCTCACGGTATGTCCGAATATCAATCATGGTATCTTCCGGCTGGTATTCGGCCTCGCCTACTTCGTCGGCAATGTCAATGTCAAATTTCTTTTTGCCAGAGCCAACAAGGAACTGCATCAAATCCCGCAGGGAAGAACGATACTTCTCCAAATCCTGAACAGTGGCAGTAGTCCAGAAATCCTCGCTCATTACAACTTTCAGTTCCGAAGCTTTTTTGAGGACTTGGGGAACAGATGCCTTTTCGGTCAGCAGATACTGTGCAATCAGGCGGATATTTTTTACATGATCGGAAACGCCCTTAATGCCAGTTCCAGCCAGCAATGCCTTTTCGATGTGATACATCCGCACATCGAACGCCACACTTAAATGATCTCCGTTCAAGCCACTGTCAAGCAGCGGAGAGATATGCACTTTAACCTCTTTGACCATAACCGGCGAAAGGGATACCCATGTATCAAGATTGTAATATTTGTCCACATACTGCATAGCCTCACGCACTTGGATTCGGTTACTGTGTGACTTGATTTTCACAACCATACCATGCAACTCAGCCTTAATCTGGTCGTAGTATGCATGGAACCACGCATCTTCCTGATACTCTAGTTTCTGCAACTCGAGCAGCATTTCAAGACGGATCTGAAACAGACGCTGTGACAGCGTAAGCATCTCCTTTCCGTCTTTGCCGTCAGGGTGCTCTCCAAAATACTCGAAGTTGCCGCAATAGTCGAAAATCTGGAATCCGTTCTTGTGCTTTCCGGGGCCATAGATGTTCTCGCACAATCTGGTACCTCGTCCGATCATCTGAACAAATTTTATTTTTGACCGCACTTTCTTGAAGAACACCAGATTCAGCACAGCAGGAATATCCACACCGGTATCCAGCATATCTACGGAAACCGCAATGCGGAACTCATCATCCTCTTCAAATTTCAAAACCAGATCGTCACCGTAGTTTACGGAATAGTCCACCAACTGGCAGGTGTTGGCAGGATACTCCGGATATAGTTCATGGAAGCAATCCACAATCATTTGGGCATGCTTGTGGTTGTAGGCGAAAATAATGGTCTTGCCCAGGGTTTCGCCTCCGTCGATACGATAACCCCACTGCATCAGTTCTTCCAGAACTCTGCGGCAGGTATCCTTATTGAACAGGTATTTGAAAATCTCATTGCCGGGAATGTTAAAATCGGGGGTAGGCGGATCTTCCTCCAGATACTCATCCAACTGGGCTTTTTCATCTTCGGTTAGATTGCTGTAGTCAATGCCTTTTGACAGCATTTTAGAGGTGCGGTTGACCACATGGTAGCCAACCAGATATTTCTCTTTTACGGCATCCTCCAATGTGTAATCAAAGTTGGGAACACCGGCCTCACAGCCAAAAATCCGGTATGTATTGGCATCCACATCATTTTTCGGTGTTGCCGTCAAACCGACAAGAAAGCTGTCAAAATACTGGAAAATAGTACCGTAACGGTTGAAAATACTGCGGTGTGCCTCATCTATGATAATCAGATCAAATCTTCCGGCAGAAAACCGTTTGTCCTCTGCATCTATGTAGTTGATCATGGTCTGATAGGTGCAGAACATGAGACGAGCATTGAAATCTTTTTCGCCGCCGGCAGACAGCTCGCAGACACTCATATTCGGCATCAGCTTTGCGAAATTGCGCTTTGCCTGATTGACCAGAGAGGTACGGTCTGCAAGGAACAGGACATTTTTCACCCAATTATTGCGGGTGAGCACATCGACCAGAGAGATCGCTACACGGGTCTTTCCGGTTCCGGTAGCCATGACCAGCAGGCCACGGCGGTGCTTGGCGTTCAGCCATTCGCAGATATTGGTGATTGCCATTTTCTGATATGGGCGATTGGTTATCTCATCGTTGATGGTCAAATCGGTAATATCGCCGCGTGTTCGGCGCTGGAGCATCCGTTCCAGATCCTCCATGGTATGGAATGCCATAACCGGACGATCCGGATAAATGCCGTCAATGATTTTGATGCTGTAGCCATTGGTGTAGTACAGAACAGGCTTATAGCCGTATACCTTCTTCATGCACTCACCGTACAGATCAACCTGATGGCGTCCCTTTTCGGGGTCAACGGAGGTTTTCTTGACCTCAATGATGGCAAGCGGTTTGCCGTCCTTGCCGTAGAGAACATAGTCGCAGTACCCAACGCCGTGGGCATTGGGCATTCCTCCTACTTCAATCTCAATACCGGCTTTTGCTGGCTGAGCGAGATTCGCAACATCCAGAACATCCCAACCAGCCTCTTTCAGATACAGATCAATGTACAGCCTGCGGGTGGCAGCCTCGCTCATATAGGGTGGTTTCCGATAGACAGACTCCGTTCCATTTTCCTTGGCGGCAATCAGGCCAATCAGGTAAGAAATGTTATCATATGCAAGCTTGGCTTCCTTTTTACGGACACTTCTGCCGTGCTTGGCATTCATACCAAGAATGCGGACATAGTGGAGGGAATTTATCGTGTCCGCATCATTGATGTAACCGGTCACGACAGGACTGTCGATCAGTTCCAGCAGAGAGGCTTTACTCGGCTTCTTTGCACCGACTTTCCCGTAAATAAAGTCAACTGCATCCTCTAAAAGCCCACGGCAAATGAGTGCACGCTCAAGGTGCGTTTCAGCCTCCTGCGCTTTTGTCAGTTTAGCATTCATTTGTTCCACTGTCATAACGGTTCCCTCCGTTCAGCGTGATGTTGAATAGGACATTCATCCTGTGTATTGACTCGACAACTTTTGATTTGTCGATTTGTCTAATGAATGCGGAAAACTCGTTCTGCAA
>JBJDYI010000136.1:0-2334 GCA_051867165.1 Faecousia sp.
TAGAAGGATGATGTTTTATGAACGCCAAAGAAGCAGTCGCCGCCAGAATTCTGGCGCTGTGCGCAGAACGTGGAATCGCCATTAACGCTCTGGCTGGTAGTGCAGGGGTGTCCCCCTCCACCGTATACAGCATGCTCAATGCAAAAAGTCAGAATCCCGGAGTGGTTTCTCTGCAGAAGCTCTGCGATGGGCTGGGGATTACCCTGCGGCAGTTCTTTGATGACGATCTCTTTGACAACATTGAGCAGGAAATCAAATAAGAATCAGGAGCGTCGGTTTCAGTTTCCGTCGCTCCTGCGTTCATTTTGCAGCACCATTGCAATCCCACGCATGACGTACTCCACGCAGGGGATTGCCACACTGTTGCCCAGGGCTTTGTAACGGGCGGAATCCGAAGCCCCTGAGATGTTTGTCCACCCGTCCGGGAAACCCTGCAAACGCTCGCACTCAAGGGGCGTCAGGCGGCGAATCAGGTTGGGACTGTCTACGATACACTTATCGTCGCTCACATACTGGTTACTGATGCCCTTATGGTCAGACCGAACCAGCGTTCCGACTGTTTCCTGATAGGGCTGCATCACCAGATCCGTGGCGTCCTTATGCTGCCGTGCGCTTTCTGTGCAGGCAACTTCATTCTCCGCGAACACGTCCACCCGCTGGCGGCTATAGATGGCATGGCGATCCATGGCCGTCAAGGTGTAGGAGATGCCCTCCTGATAGCCGCAGCCATTCCCGCCGTTCTCCGGCTGACGGTCGATGATGTTGCCAACGATGCAGTAAATGGAAGCATCCTGCTCCACCAACGGGACGTTATTCCCGCCGGTACCGCATCGCGCCGAAATGGTTGGAGACACCTCGTAGGGACCGGTATACCGGGAATCGATGCCATGGTTCTCATATACCATCGGCACATATCCGCCGCCCATACCCATGGATGCCGGCAGCGTTGGGGATAGCCCATCTGTGCGAACCCGCGCGTGTTCCTGATTGGATTCCAGGATCAGCGGCTGATGGCTGTGCATCTGAGCTCGGAGCGTCCCGGTGATGTTTTTCGTGCAGTCCATAATCTGTCCGCCCTGATCGTTCAGACAAAGGACAGGCTCACTCTCCGCAATGAACGTCTGCTGCTTCATACCCGGCTGGGCGCCCAGCGCTCCAGCTACATCATGAAGATCCCGCACCTCATCCCGCTGGTTGGCGGCAAAAGCTGTTTTCCCTTCTTTCAGAGACACTTCTTCCCGCAGACCCGCCTGAAGCTCAAGGGCACTCCGTAATGCCGTCGGCAACGGCTTGCCCCGTTCGGAGGATCGGCGTAAAATCCCGAGGCAGGCTTTCCTGGTTAAATAGTATCTTGGGTGCGGTTTGTCCTCCAAAATCTGCCACAAGGTAGATGCGACGGCGTCTCTGGGGGACGCCCCAGTATTGAGCGTCAAGGACTCGCCACGCCAGGGAGAAAGAATCTCCCAGTAGAATACACCCAGCAGATTCCCAGCGCCCGGTGTCAGGTCCAGGAACTGATACGGAATCGAAGACAATTCGAATAATTTCCTCGAGGACAATCCGGAAGTCCTCCCCCTTCGGTTCCCCGCTGGAGAAGGCTCCGGGTACGTTTTCCCACACCATAAACCGGGGTCGTACAAGCACATCTGGTCTTCCTCGCTGTAAATCTGCATGTCTCATCTCCTTCACGATTCTGGTTTGCTCCATAAATAAGCCGGAACGGGAACCGGCAAGCCCGGCTCTCGCTCCGGCGACCGAGAGATCCTGACATGGGGAGCCACCAGTGATAACATCCACCGGGGGCAAATCCGCTCCATTCAGTTTCGTAATGTCCCCAACATGTACCATGCCGGGGAGCCGCAGCTTGGTAACGTCCACGGGGAAAGGCTCAATCTCACTGGCCCACATGGGGCGGATACCGCATCGCTGTGCCGCCAGTGGAAAGCCGCCAATCCCGTCGAATAAGCTACCCATGGTTAATTCATTTGTATTGAAAACGCACCTCCAAAACAAAATCGCCAACCGCACGAGCAGTTGGCGTTGTCGAAAATATGTTTTGACTTATATGTTGATATTTGATAGAATATATACGGTTCCTTCGGGAATCGGGCACTGCCAATAAATGGTAGGCGGTTAGTCACTCCACCCGAAAGGGGGGATGACCATGCCAATTACATTGACCTTTCACATTCTCAACTGGACTGTGACGATCAGAGTAAAAAGCAGAAACCGCCACTCGGCCAAGTGACGGTTTCTAGTGCATAGAAATTTGAACTTGTCGGGCTAACCGTCTATCGGCGGTGCCCTTTTCTATGTTCATTATACCACGATTCC
>JBJDYI010000137.1:0-2326 GCA_051867165.1 Faecousia sp.
CTGGGCTTTTGATACTATGGTTTTTTACTTGTCTACTTCTACTTGACAGATGCAGTTCCCTTGCCTATTGGGGGATTTTGACGTATACTAATAGGGAGGTGACACCATGCGACTTTCTTTTCTTTTCGGGATGCTGGTCCTTCTGCTTTGCGGCTGTGCCGCTACCGGATCGGATCTCCCCGCCCAGCCCACTGCCCCTGCCTATTCCGAAACTGCCGCCCCCACAACCATTCCAATCACGGCTCCTGTCACAGAGCCGGAGGATCCTCTGCATCTGCTCCTGTCTGCCATGACCCTGGAAGAAAAAGTGGGACAGCTGTTTCTGGCCCGGTGCCCGGAAGCGGGCGCCCTGGAAGATATTTCCAGCTACCATTTGGGTGGTTTTCTTCTGTTTGGCCGGGATTTCGAAGACGAAACCCCAGATTCTGTCCGTAAAAAAATCGTAAATTATCAGCGCCATGCTCCGATTCCCCTGCTCATTGCCGTGGATGAGGAAGGCGGTACCGTCTGTCGGGTCAGCCGCTACGAAGCCTTCCGCGGAAGCCCGTTCCCTTCTCCCCGGGAAAGCTACGCCGCCGGAGGCATGGAACGTGTCCTGGCTACCGAACAGGAAAAATCCGCCTTTTTGACGGATCTAGGCATCAATGTGAATATGGGGCCCGTCTGCGATATTTCCACCGATCCCGGTGCCTTTATGTATAAACGCTCCCTGGGTGAATCCCCGGAGGAAACCGGCCGGTTTGTTTGCGCCACAGTGCAGATCATGAAAACTTACAACATCGGCAGTGTGCTGAAGCACTTCCCCGGTTACGGCAACAATGACGACACCCATATTGGCATCGTCCGGGATGACCGGACTTTGGAGGAATTGGAACAGACCGATCTGGTTCCCTTCTCTGCCGGCATTGAGGCAGGATGCGATGCTGTTCTGGTGAGTCACAACGTCATAACGGCACTGGATGAATCCATGCCTGCATCCCTCTCCCCGGCAGTCCACGACTATCTGCGAAACACCATGAACTTTGACGGTGTCATTGTCACCGACGATCTGGTGATGGAGGCCATTACCGATGCCTACGGCCCGGAGGAAGCCGCCATTCTGGCCGTGCTGGCAGGAAACGATCTGCTGTGCAGTTCCGAATACCAGATTCAGTATCCCGCTGTGCTGAAAGCCGTGCAGTCAGGCCGGATTTCTACCGCGCAATTGGAGGAATCTGTGCTGCGGGTTCTGGCTTGGAAACAGGAATTGGGATTGATCTTTTAAGGATGGGTATCCCCGGTTTTCGGCGCCAAGTCTCCAATGAAACGGTTCATTTTTATCCGTAATCAACATAAAAACCGCCAGAAAAGGGCGGTGTTCATAAGACAGGTAACAGCCACGGTAGTTTTGATCTGCTGTGGCTGTTCTTGTATTTTGTCCCGTTATGTGATAGTATGGAACCGAGCAGACCTACAAATCAGAATCTGAATGGGAGGTGAGACTATGGAAAAAATCAAAAGTTTGAATCGCTATCAAAAAGGTATCCTAGTATTTTTGATTGCTATGGCACTGGTATTTGCGGTGGTTTATTCCATGACAATCTCACAAGTTGGATTTGAATACAAGGGCACAATTCTTGTTCCAAGTCAAGAAAACGGCTGTACGGTGTATTCCGGTAAAATTCGAGGGCAACAGGCACATTTTACGGTGTCGGAGGATAAAACCGTAGTATTTCAGCATGGCGAGAAAACCTATGGCCCTTATTCAGCCAAAGAAGACCCTACAGCGATTCCGAAGGACGAGGAAATGGCAGAATATATGACCGGTGTGGAGCTTCGTCAAGGAGAAGATATTCTGTTTCGTGGGGGCGTTTGGGATACCGGGGATTCCTATTGGCTATACAATGCAGACGGCACCTTCGCGAACTTTGGATTATCCTATGTAACCAGCGATGGAATCGAGAGAGACCAAAACGGGAATGTAATTGATCCCGTAGAGCCATCTGCATCTACCATACTGGAGCTGATGAATGGGCCCGACCTGACACATAAGGGTGAATGGTTTGCTTGGTTTGGCGCTGTGTTCATTTGCGGTCTCAATGCACTTTCTATTTTGTTTGCGGATGCTCTGTTCCGTTGGAATCTGGCATTCCAGATTCGCAATGTCGACCATGCAGAGCCGTCTGATTGGGAAATTGCAGGAAGATATATCGGCTGGACTGTTCTATCGATTACGGCATTGGTACTCTTTATTATGGGGCTACAGTAGCACAACTTCCAGTTTATCGAGCAGATACAGTCCTGCTAATAAAAATCAAGCAGGAAATCAAAAAATCTTTTAGGCAAA
>JBJDYI010000138.1:0-2325 GCA_051867165.1 Faecousia sp.
AAGCGTTTCGGCCTTCGTCCAGAACGGATCGCCCTCTTTGCCCTCGCCCTTGGTGTTGGAGATCAAAGCGTTTACAAACTTCAAAATGTCCGCCTCGGTCTTGATATAGGCCAGCGGGTTATAGTGCATGGACTTGGAAAAGTCGATGCTGTTGAATACCTTGATTTTGTACCCCCGCCGTTGCAGGAAAGCGCCCACTTGGGACAGGACGCCGCCCTTGGGGTCTACCACCACATAGGACGAATGGGCTTGCAGAATCTGGGGCGTGAGCCAGAAGCGGGTTTTGCCCGAGCCGGACGAGCCGATGACGCAGCAATTCAGATTGCGGGCATTGGCCGGATTTTTGGGCCGTGTGTTGATGGTGAGCTTTTCCGTCCCGGTGAGAATGATATTGTTTTCAAACTTGGGATCGACAAAGGGCTTGATGTCCTTTTCTGTCCCCCACCGGGCGGAGCCGTATTCCTCGTCCCGCCGAAACTTTTTGGCGTTCTTACTCTTGAAATAGATCAGCAGCCGAAAGGCCACAGCGCCCACAATGCCAACGAGCCAGTCAAAGGGGGCCAGTCCCGGCGAGAAATCCGCAAAGGCCACGCCGATGGTCTGCATCAGCCCCAGCAGCTTTTCCACGGCGTTTGCGCCAGCGGCCAGACGGTAGGCCGTACCCAGTTTGAGAAAGGCCCAGCCGATAAACAGATACGGGATATTGGGAAGAATGTACTTTCTGATCTTATCTGTCGGCATGGGACACCTCCTGCACACGCTCCTTGGGCCGGGGCTGTTCACGGGAGAGCTGCTCCGAAGCCCGTTTGAGCTGATCCCGGATGGGGATGCGCTGGGACTTGGATTTATTCAGCACCTTGCGGGAGTATTCCGAAAAACAGGCGGTCATAGCGTCAGCTTGCCCGGACTTGAAGAACAGCAGATACTTGTCCGGCCCGGTTTTGTAAAAGGCGTAGTCCACATTCCATTTCCGGGCCACCCGGTCAAACAGCTTGGTATCGCCGGACAGCTCAATGCTGGACGCCGCCGTACCGTGGGCCATGAGCTTTTTCACGCTCTGCTTGCCGTGGGGTGTCTGTTTGGCCCGGTGGTGTTTGGCAATTTTCCGTCCGATGCCCTGTACCACATAGGCAAGGCTCCGGGCGGTCAGCTTGGAAGCCTTCACGGAAACCGCAATCGTGCGCCGGGAAATATCTTCATCTACCAGTCAAACCACCCCTTTCTTTGGGACAACTTGTCCCGAAGTGCCGCTATCGTTCCGGCACCTCCTTTCTCGGATGTAGCCGCTCACCCTCCAGCGAGGATCGGTCAATGATTTCTTTGTAGGCGGCCATCTGCTCCCGGATATTCAGCTTGGGCATGGAGAAAACCTTGTGTTCATCGGGAATATCCTCCCGCCCGGAATAGTGCTCTATGAAGCGGCTACCATTGTCGAACACATAGCCTCCGGGGGCGAAGTGGCCGCTCTCATTGATACGGACATCCCGTCCGTATGCCTCATAGTCGATGTAGTCGATCAGATGCTCCGGCACTTCCACACCGCCGAACTCCAGCACATACATACGGCCCAGCTCCTCGTCACTATGGACATCCGAATAGAACTCAAAGCAATCCAGATTTTGCGTGAGGTTGATCAGATCGGCCACGCTGGAAGTATGTTCGCCGCTGTCAATGACTGCCTCAAATTTCTCCAAATCGCTTTGATCCAGCTCGGAGAGCAGACAGGCCAGATGGTTGAGCTCGTCCAGATTTTCGTATTCGCCCAAGTGGTCATACAGGCCCAGCACATCCCCGTTAAAGTCGGTAATGAAGATCTCCTCATACCGTACCCCGTCAACACCGATCCGCTTTAAGAGAGCCTGTACCTCCTCGGGGGTAGTGGGAAATTTCAGATATTCGCCTACCAGCTCACCCTCGTTGTATTTTCCCAAGTTGGTGACATAGGCTTCAAACAGGGCGGGCATATCAGCGCCGCCCCTGTCCCTTGACGGTGAGGATGCCCTCCAGCGTGGTGGCGGTGATCCCCAGCCGCTGGGCCACGGCAATATCATTCTTCATGGCCTCGGTGACGGTGCTGCCGCAGACTACCAGCACATGGGAGCGCCGGAGCAGGTCACGGCCCATGTCGATGCCGCTCTTATGTTCCTCGGGGATGGCATCATTGAGAAACAACGGCTGATACAGGGGCGGGCAAATGGGAGAGAAGCCCGCATCGTAGACGGAGCGGCAATACTGCGCCGCTTGCTTTGCGTTCTCACAATCGCTGCCGCACCATGCGGCGGTGATATATGCGAGGGGTCTTTTCATTTTGAAAACCTCCGTTTC
>JBJDYI010000139.1:0-2324 GCA_051867165.1 Faecousia sp.
TCAATTTGCTCTCCAGCGCTTTTCTTTGATCGATTTGCTCACGCAGAGCCGCAATGTAAATGTCAATGAATATTTGAGCCAGGTGCTAGCCAGTATTTGAGCCACTTATGCTAACGAATACTTGAGCCACCTGGTACAAAAGTATGAGTGAATCCCTGAACCGGCTGTGACCGAATAATCAGCCAGCGGTGTTGCTGGCGGTTGTTGCAGCTTTATTCTCAGCCTGTGCAGTCAGCAAACGGTAGGATGGTCCGCTCATATCCAGCACATGGGATCGGTATGTGAGCCGGTCGACCAGAGCTGCGACCATCGTTGTGTTCTCAAACAGCTGTGTCCATTCGGAGAAGGACAGATTTGTGGTCACAATGGTGCTGGATCGTTCACTGCGCTCAGAGATCACCTTGAACAGCAGTTCTGACTCATATTTGTTGAAGCTCATGTAGCTCAGTTCATCCAGGATCAGAAGATCCGTTTTCTCCAGCAGACGTTCAATTCGGCCCAGCTGGTAGGCATCTCTGGCCTCTGTCAGTTCCGTTGCCAGCGTACCGGCGTTCTTAAACAGGACCCGGTAGCCCTGCAGGCAGGCTTTTAGGCCAATGGCAATGGAAATATGAGTCTTTCCTCTGCCGGGATTTCCAATCATGACGATATTCTTTCTGTCGTCAATGAACTTGCAGGATGCCAGTTCGTGGATGAACACCGGGGAAATACTGGGATTGAGCCAGGAAAAATCAAACTCATCCAATGTCTTCTGGAATGGAAATCCGGCAGCTTTCAGCCGGCGGCGGTTCTGGTTTTCCTGTCTGGCACTGGTTTCAGCCATGAGAAGATCCAGGAGCAGATCGCCGAAATCTGCACCGGGCTGGCTTTGTCGCAGAATGTCTGTATAGTTGGCAAATGTGGGCAGCTTCAGCTGCTTGCACAGAAGCTTTATCTGTTCTTCCTTAACATCAATCACGACGCAGCCGCCCCCTTTCCACAGAGAGCATCATAGGCACCCAGATCTACAGCCGGAACTATAACAGGATCTTCCACCACCGGCTCCGGACTGTCGGGAAGCCTCCCGCACATAACTGCGGCATACCCGACATCGGCACACTGGCCCAACAATTCCACTGTTTCCTTGGCCGTGAGATTCTGCCCTTCCAGCCAATTCAGGAATTCCGCAGGAACTGCATTCTGGACGGGACGTGCGTAACGGATCGCCCTGCCTTTCTGCGCCAGTATGGGAAGATAGTGCTGTAAATCCAAAGATTCTCCCTTGCGGTCAAAGATCCGTTCATGACGGGCGACCAGAGATCCGGCAATCCAGACCTCGATGTGGTTGGGATATGCCTTCAGGGTCGTGTTCTTTCCGGTATACCGGCAGGGAACAGAATAGGCATTTGTTTCAAACAGCACTGTGGAATACCGGCTGACAGTGGGATATGCCCTCTTGGAAACATCCGGTGTGTAGGCTGGCATGGGCTGCAGACACTGTCGGTCTTCTTCCAATTGGATGCCTACCGGATCCGGGCGGCTGTCAACTTTGTGCTCCAGGTAACGAACACATTTTTCCAGCAGTTTTCCGTTCAACTCTTCCAGACTTTTTACCTTGGGCAAAGGAACACATACATTGCGTCGGATATAACCCACAAGGTTCTCCACCAGCCCTTTTTCGTTTCCCGAGGCTGGATTGCAGAAAACAGGCTCGAAGCCATAGTGTGCTGACAGATGCTTGTAATCGTCTTGGACTGCGGCGTGAGCACCGAATCCGCTCTTGACGGCCACCCTGGCATTGTCGAAGATGACACGGCGGGGAACACCGCCATAATACTGGAAGGTGCGGATAATGGCATCCAGAAAGCTTTCCAGATTCTGCCGCTTATAGGCGATGACATAAGGGGCACAGCTGTGACACAGCCGGGCGCAGAATAGGTTAATAACCAACTTTTCGCCATTGATATAAACGGTAGCCTCACCCCAGTCAATCTGGACAGCTTCACCCGGAGCGAATCTCAAAGGGACGAAGGCCTGAGTTTCCTTCCTGGCTGCCCGCATATCATGGACCAGATTCCGGACAGAGGACTCACTGCCGCCGAAGCCGCATTCTTTTACCAGACGCTGGTAGATTCGACGGGCAGTATGCCGCTGCTTTTTGACCCGTTCCCGGTCATCCTCATCCAGACAGGACGATATGAATTGAACCACCTCCGGAGTCATGACAGCTGCTTCTCTGCTGTACTCCTTACGGTCCCACGGGACGGCGTTGCCCTCCCAGTACTTCTTGACGGTATTGCGGGAAATACCGAGCCGCTTTGCCGCTGCACGCTGGCTTGTAACGC
>JBJDYI010000140.1:0-2316 GCA_051867165.1 Faecousia sp.
CCACAAACGGAAGGATTGTACTGCCGTAAAAAAGAAGCCCTTCGCCTTCACCGCTATGGGTGACATACGAGAGCTGATGGGGAGAAATATTCAGCTGTTTCGCAAGAATCTGCCGGTCGCCGGACGCCTGATTCAGCATGAACACATAGTCGGAGTTTTCAAAGATGTTCTCAACCTCGCGGGAAGAAAGCAGGTCTTTGACGTTCTGCGTGATGCCGGTGGGGATGCCGCCCCACTTTCTGAAACGCTTCCAGATTTCTACCGTGTATGCCGCCGTCTGCTCCTCACGCAGCAAAAGATGCATTTCATCGATGTAGTAGCGTGTGGATTTGTGCGCTTCGCGGTTGATGGTAACGCGGTTCCATACGGCGTCCTGCACGATCAGCATGCCGATTTTCTTCAACTGCTTGCCCAGCTCCTTGATGTCAAAAGACACAATGCGGTTTTCGATGTTGATGCTGGTGCGGTGATTGAACACATTCAGAGAACCGGTGACATAGATTTCAAGCGCTGTTGCAATGTACTGTGCTTCCTTTTCCTCCTGCGTCAGCAGCGCATTGTACAGATCCTCCAGTATCGGCATGTTCTCCGGCACGGGGTCAGCCAGGTAATCCCGGTAAACCATACGGACACAGCGGTCGATGATGGTCTTTTCCACCGGCTGCAGCCCCTCCTTACCGCCTACAATCAGCTCACAGAGGGAAAGAATGAAGTCGGATTTCAGGCTCAGAGGGTTTTCGTCGTCGCTGTAGTTCAGGTTCAGGTCCATGGGGTTGATGTAGTCGCTGGAAGTGGGCGAGATTTTGATGACCTGCCCGCCCAGGCGTTCTACCAGCGTGCCGTATTCCGATTCCGGGTCGCAGATGATGATGTCGTCATCCGTCACGAAGAATACGTTGGCGATCTCACGCTTAGCGGCAAAGGATTTGCCGGAGCCGGGCGTGCCGAGAATCAGTCCGTTCGGGTTTTTGAGGAGCTTTCTGTCTACCATGATCAGATTGTTGGACAGGGCGTTGATGCCGCAGTAGAGCGCCTCCTTGCCGCTCTGGAAAAGCTCCTGTGTAGTAAACGGTACGAAAATCGCCACGCTGGAAGTGGTCATGCCGCGCTCAATCTCCACCTGATTCAGTCCCAGCGGCAGACTGCTCATCAGACCTTCTTCCTGCTGAAAGTCGAGGCAGGTTAGCTGGCAGTTGTATTTCTGGGCAATGGAGCCTGCCTGGAACACATTGTTTTCCAACTGCTGTTTGGTTTCTGCCACATTCAGTACCAGAAATGTCAGCAGGAACATGCGCTCATTTCTGGACTGCAAGTCCTGCAGGAGCTTTTTCGCCTCATTGCCGTAGGTGGCCAGGTCACTGGGAATGATGTCCATATCATACCCGGCGCGAACGGCCTTTTTCTGTTCCTCGATGGTCATTTTCTGCAGGTCGGTGATTTTGCGCTTGATGGTTCTGATGGCCTTGACCTGATCCACCGACTGAACATGCATGGTTACGATCAGGCTGCTCTGCATATCCAGAAAGTCGGCCAGCATCCGGTCGTTTAATTCCGGCGCAAGAATCTGCAGGAAAGAGACCTGCCCGATTTTCCTGCCCATGGTGAAGTTTTTGCCGTTTCGGAACGAGAAGGCGCTCGGTGCGATGAAATCCTTCACGGAAAGTCCGGTCGGAGCCAGCCAGTCCCAGTCAAAGAGGAAAGGCTGCTGCTCATCCATATGGAAAATGCCATGAAGAAGCTCCAGCCTCTGTTTTCCGTTCAACGGGTCAGCCTGAACACCCAGCCGCTTGAAATTATTGAGTACATCTGTCTCAATGCGCTCCAGGCGAAGCTTTGCACTTTTCAGTGAATCCGCTTCAACACCAAAGGTCAGATACTTGGTCTTGATGAGACCGTTGTTGCCCTTGGCCAGCTGGTTTTTCAGCATCTGGGTGTACTCTGTACGAATACTGTCGTAGTCATCGCCTTTCAGCGGAATGGCAATGCGCTCCGAATAGGTATCCTTGTTCGCCGCTGCATTGATAAAGGACAGCTCAAAGCGCACGGAGCTGTCAAAATAGTTGAGGAAATCGCACCATCCGTCAAAGATGGCAGTTTTATCTTCATTCTGATTCAGCTGATAGTTGATGTCCTGGAACTGCACCGTCTTGGTGTAATAATGATCGGTCACGCGGCAGATGCCGTCCGGGAACATGCGCTGAAAGGGGATGGAATCCTGTGCGGATTTGTGTCTTTTGTCCTGTCGTCTGGCGTTCTGAATGGCAGCGTTAATCTGCTGCTTTTCCGCTCTTGTGAGCTTTTTCGCCTTGGACAATC
>JBJDYI010000141.1:0-8627 GCA_051867165.1 Faecousia sp.
TGTGGGACGGCTGCAAGGTCAAGACCGTGGTGGATGCCAACATGACCCGCACCGAACACATCCCCCTCTATGCCCGCCGGGTGGTTCAGGATCCCAAAACCATTACCTTCACCGCTGAGGTCGTTGATCCTGCCAAGCCCTTTGAGTGGACAGATGCCGGTTTCCAGGGGGAAGAAACGCTCTACATCTACGAAGCCCACGTTGGCATGGCCCAGGAAGAGGGCAAGGTTGGCACCTATCGGGAGTTTGCCGACAATACCCTGCCTCACATCAAGGAAGCCGGGTACAACACCGTCCAGCTGATGGCCATCATGGAGCATCCCTACTATGGCTCCTTCGGTTACCAGGTCTCCAATTTCTTTGCCGCGTCCAGTTGGTTCGGCCAGCCCGAGGACCTGAAGTATCTGGTAAACAAGGCTCATGAGATGGGCATCCGTGTCCTGTTGGACGTGGTTCACTCCCATGCCGTCAGAAACACCGCCGAGGGCATCAATATGTTTGACGGCACCACCTGGCAGTTCTTCCACGACGGCGCCAAGGGTGATCATCCCGCCTGGGGCACCAAGTGCTTTGACTACGGCAAGACCGGCGTGCTGCACTTCCTGCTCAGCAACCTCAAGTTCTGGATGACTGAGTACCACTTCGATGGCTTCCGCTTCGACGGTGTCACCTCCATGCTGTACCACGACCATGGTCTGGGCACCGACTTCAACTCCAATGATAAGTATTTCTCCTACAACACCCACACCGAGGCCATCACCTATCTGCAGCTGGCCAACGAACTGATTCGTCAGGTGAATCCCAAGGCCATTACCATCGCTGAGGATATGTCCGGTATGCCCGGTATGGCCCTTCCCATTGAGGACGGCGGCATCGGCTTCGACTATCGGCTGGGCATGGGTCTTCCCGATATGTGGATCAAGGCCGTCAAGGGCCAGGATCAGTTCTGGGACATCAACAAAATGTGGGGTGATATGTGTCTGCGCCGTCCCGGTGAGAAAACCATCGCCTATGTGGAGTCCCATGACCAGGCCCTGGTGGGCGACCAGACCATGATCTTCCGTCTGGCCGGCGCCAGCATGTACACCGACATGGACAAGGCTTGCCACAACCCCACCATTGACCGTGCCATCGCCCTGCACAAAATCATCCGGCTGTTCACCCTGGCCGGCGGCGGTGAGGGTTACCTGAACTTCATGGGCAATGAATTCGGCCATCCCGAATGGATCGACTTCCCCAGAGAAGGCAACGGCTGGAGTTTCCACTACTGCCGCCGGCAGTGGAGCCTGTTGAACAACGGCTTCCTGAAGTATCAATGGCTGAATGAGTTTGACAAGGACATGGTCAAGCTGACCAAGGAGAACAACATATTCAACCAGCGGATGGCCAACATGATGCTGATGAAGGCTCCCGAGCAGACCTGCGCATTCTATCGCAACGGCCTGATGTTCGTGTTCAACTTCCACTTCTGCAACTCCCTGAACAACGTGCTGGTACCCGTCCATCAGCCCGGCGAGTACACCGTGGTTTTGTCTTCTGACGATGAGAAGTACGGTGGTTTTGGCAACGTCAGCCACCAGACCTACGAAACCAAGCAGTTTGACGGCAAACACTACATTGAGCTGTACATCCCTGCCCGCACCTGCTTCGTGCTGAAGGAAAAGGTGATTCTGCCTCCTGCTGAGGACAAGAAGCCTGCCCGGAAGCGCACCACCAAGAAATCTGCCGCCGAAGCAGCCCCTGTCGTGGAAGCCGCTCCTGTTGTGGAAGCCGCACCTGTTGCAGAAGCCGCTCCCGCTGCCGATGCTCCCAAGAAGACCACACGCAAGCGCACGACCAAAAAAGCCGCTGCGAAATCTTAATACTATTTCTTGATAAAAGCATTTCATTTTTATCAAGAGGGCACCGCCTTACGGCGTTGCCGAATCGGTGATTTTCGGCATAGAAAATCACCGATTCCCGTCTCATATGATTCTCTAATTAAAATGTATAATCCGAATTGATGAAACATTTTAAAAGAGAATCAGTATAAAATCAAAAGGACGGACTGGTAACACAGTCCGTCCTTTTTGCAAATGACCGTTCGTGGGGATCTCACGGGATTGCAGTGGAAGAACCTCCCTTCAAACCAATGTCGGAATCCGATCCTCACACAAACAGGACCTGCCTTTTGGGCAGGTCCTGTTTCTTCTTTACCGGTTAACATTCAGCCAGTCGATGGCCATCTTGACATAAAGGGCCACTTCATTCAGCAGCACTTCTTCATTAAAGAGGATCTTGGGATTGTGCTGGCCAACCCACTTGGACTTGTCCTCCACGCCGGCGCCAATGCCCACGATGACGGAAGGAACCATCTCGCTGTAAAATGCGAAATCTTCAGAGCCCATGGCGTGCAGGGCATCGATGGCGTTAAGACCGTTGCCCAGTTCCTTGCAGGCATTCAGCATCATGTTCGTCATGCCGTCATCCGACCGAACCGAGGGAACATTGCTCAATTCTTCAATGGTAACGCTGGCCCGGTAGGCCTTGGCAATGGACTGGGCCACTTCGGCAATTCTGGGGATCAGGAATTCCCGGACATCCTTCTTGAATGTACGAAGAGTGCCCTCCAGAATGGCGGAATCAGGCACCACGTTGGCTGCCTTGCCGCCCTCAAAATGACCGATGGTCAGCACTGCTTCCTGGGCAGCGGGAATCTCCCGGGCGATCAGTTCCTGAAGGCCCAGCAGAATGTGGGCGCCCACGCTCAGAGGATCGATTCCCGTTTCGGGAGAGGAACCATGGGTACCCTTGCCCTGGACTTTGATCTTGAAGCCGTAGCAGGAGGCCATGGGGTACTGACCGTAAAACACCATATTCAGGGGCATGGCAGCGAAAACATGGGTGGCAAAAGCGGCATCCACATGGGGATTTTCCATCACACCGTGTTCGATGGCGGCTTCTGCGCCCTTGAACACTTCCTCGCCGGATTGGAAGATCAGCTTCACCGTTCCGGGCAGCTCTGCTTCGTGGTCCTTCAGAATCTTGGCGGCGCCCAGCAGAGAGGCGGCATGGAAGTCATGGCCGCAGGCATGGCTGTTGCCACAGGTTGCCGCGAAGGGCAAACCGGACTCCTCCCCCACAGGCAGGGCATCCATATCACCACGGAGCAGGATGCACTTGCCGCCCTTGCCGATGGTGGCAGTGACGCAGGAACAATCCTCGTAAATTTCATAGGGAATATTCATTTCCGCCAGTTTCCCGGTCACAAAGGCCACGGTCTGAGGCAGATTAACTCCCAATTCCGGGATCTGGTGCAGCGCTCTTCTCCAGGCAACCACGTTCTCATGGTTGACTTTTGCTTCCTGAATGATATCGATGTTCATGGTTTTTTCCTCCTGTTATTAAATTTTTAAATATTATACCACGAAGCGACCCGATCCGTCAACGGATTGACCGGATTTGTCTGATGAAGATTTTGTTTCATGCAGATAATGAAAAAAGGAGAGGCAACACCTCTCCTTTGGGCTTGGCGAAAAATCCCTTCGGGCTTTTTCGCCAGTTTTTTGCAGTCTGCTGCGCGCATAATTTGTTCGCTATGGGCTAACAAATTCCACACTTGCAGCCTGAGAATCGTTTTTCGTCAGGCACATGTCCTGACGAAAAACGATTTGAATTTTATTTGCTGCTAACGCAGCAAACTCTGCGAGTCTTTTTTGACAGTCTGAAAGGAGAGGCAATGCCTCTCCTTTCAGTTTAAGGTTAATAGAACAATAGATCGGAATAGGTGGGATAGGGCCAGTAGCTCTTATCTGTCAGTCTTTCCAGCTCATCCGCATGACGGCGCAGGGTCTCCATTACAGGGATCACCGTATTGCGGTAATACATGGAAGCAGCTTCCACATCCTTGGGAACCCCCTGCATAACCTGCTGCAGGGCCTCCGCCGTGTCATACAGGGCGTCGGTGTGTTCCGACAGGCGGCAGATCATGCGGCTTTCAGCCCGGTGGCTTGCACCCACATGCTGCTTGGTACCCACCGTGTCACACAGGGCACGGCTGTAATGAATGGCCGCCGGCAGGATCTGATGCTGCGCCATATCCAGCATAGTCCGGGCCTCAATGGCTACCATTTTGTTATAAGACTCCAGATGAATGGCATACCGTGCCCGGAGTTCCGTCTCCGTAAAGATGCCATGACGGGTGACCAGGTCGATGACCTTCGCAGACACATAGCCGGGCATGGCTTCAGCGGTGGAGGGGTAATTGCTGAGGCCACGTCGGGCTGCTTCCTGCTTCCATTCCTCACTGTACCCATTGCCGCTGAAAATAATCCGCTGGTGGTTGGTAAACACCTCACAGACCAGTTCATGCAGTGCCTTGTCGAAGTTTTCCACGCCCTCCAGACGGTCAGCGAACTGCCGCAGCTGCTCTGCCATGATGGTATTCAGCGCGATATTGGGGCCGGCAATGGACTGGGAGGAACCCAGCATCCGGAACTCAAACTTGTTGCCGGTGAAGGCCAGGGGACTGGTGCGGTTTCGATCCGTGGTATCCTTGGGAATGGGAGGCAGAACGTCCACGCCGATTCGCAACATTCCCCGGTCCTCCTGCTCATAGCTGGCGCCGTCAATGATGGAGCGGATGATGCCGTTGAGTTCATCCCCCAGGAACACAGAGACAATGGCGGGAGGCGCTTCGCCGCCGCCAAGACGGTGATCATTGCCCGCAGAAGCCACAGTGGATCGCAGGAAATCCTGGTATTCATCCACACCCTTCAGGAAGGCTGCCAAAAACAGCAGGAACCGGGCATTCTGGCTGGGGGTCTTGCCAGGGCTGAACAGGTTCTTGCCGGTATCCGTGGCCAGGGACCAGTTGTTATGCTTGCCGGAGCCATTGACGCCGGCAAAGGGTTTTTCATGAAGCAGACACACCAGATTGTGCTTGGCTGCCACTTTCTTCATGATGGCCATCATCATCTGGTTATCATCACAGGCGGTGTTGGCGTCCGTATAAATGGGGGCCAACTCATGCTGGCAGGGGGCGCCTTCATTGTGTTTGGTTTTGCTGAGGATGCCCAACCGCCAGAGCTGTTCATCCAGGTCCTTCATAAAGCCGGAAACCCGGGTGCGGATGGTACCGAAATAGTGGTCATCCAGTTCCTGACCCTTGGGGGGTAAGGCGCCGAAGAGGGTCCGGCCCGTCAGCCGCAGGTCCTCCCGCTGGGCATACAGATCCCGGGGCAGCAGGAAATATTCCTGCTCCGCACCCACGCAGCAGATGACCCGCTTGGTTTGCGTATCACCAAAGAGCCGGAGAATACGGACAGCTTCCCGGGAAACTTCTTCCACAGAACGCAGCAGCGGCGTCTTCTTGTCCAGGGATTCTCCCGTGTAGGAGAAAAAGCAGGTGGGAATGTACAGGCTCCCGTCCCGGACAAAGGCATAAGAGGTGGGGTCCCATGCCGTGTAGCCTCGTGCTTCAAAGGTCGCCCGGAGGCCGCCGTTAGGGAAAGAGGAGGCATCCGGCTCACCCCGGACCAGTTCCTTGCCGGAAAATTCCATAATAACCCGGCCATCTCCGGTGGGGCTGATGAAGGAATCGTGTTTTTCCGCCGTGATGCCGGTCATGGGCTGGAACCAATGGGTATAATGGGTAGCGCCCTTTTCCAGGGCCCATACTTTCATGGCTTCCGCAATTTCATTGGCCACCTCCAATGTCAGCTGAGAGCCGGTGGCAATGCAAGCCTTCCAGGCTTCAAATACGGATTCCCGGAGCCGCTGGCGCATGGTGGCCTCATTGAACACATCGCTGCCGAAAATCTCAGGAACACTGATCTGTTCATTCATAGCATCGCTTCCTTTCCAAAAATGAAAGTTAATTGCAGGCATATTTCCCAAAGAATTCCTTTCCCAATTCCAGGAAAATCCTGGGCATTGTTCCTCAAGTGCCCATATTTTTGCATTTTATATTTAAAATTGTATGCCAATTTCAGGTAAAATACAAGGAGTGAAAGTGTGCAAAAAACGCTCTTTCCTATGGGTACTTTTGTACAAACCTCCAATTTTTCTGGTCGTCGTCCCAAAAATGAAATTTCCGCCATTTATAACTTGCATTTTTTCTTTTTCTTGCTTATAATAACCCCAATAAATCAGGGTTTAAACTCGAAAGGATGATGGACATGACCCCCTATTCCTGCATGAGCAAGGAGCAGCTTGAAAATGAATACGCCAATGTACTGGCCCAGTACAAACACTGTAAGGACCTGAAGCTGAATTTGAACATGGCCCGCGGCAAGCCCGCCAAGGCCCAGCTGGATCTGGTCAGTGATATTCTCACCGTTCTTCAGACCCCGGAAGACTGCTTCGATGGCAGCATCGACTCCCGGAACTACGGCGAGCTGGTGGGTCTGCCCTCCGCCCGGGCCTACTGGGCTGATATCCTGGGCTGCCAGGCGGAAAATATCTTTGTGGGCGGCGCTGCCTCTTTGAACATGATGTGTGACATCGTCTCCCGTGCCTTCACCCACGGTCTGCTGAACAGTCCCCGACCCTGGTGCAAGGAAGAAAAGGTCAAATTTCTTTGCCCCTCCCCCGGTTACGACCGTCATTTTCAGATCGGTCAGTTCTATGGCGCTGAACTGATCTACATCCCCATGACCCCCACCGGCCCCGACATGGATATGGTGGAGGAATATGTGAAGGATCCCCTGGTCAAGATGATTTGGGTGGTACCCAAGTACAGCAATCCCGACGGTATCATTTTCTCGGACGAGACCATCCGTCGGTTTGCCAACCTGAAGCCTGCCGCCCCGGATTTTGCCATCATCTGGGACAACGCCTACTGCATCCACGAGTTTGAGGGTGACTTTGTCCCCTTCCCTGACATCATCTCTCTGTGCGCAGAGGGTGGCCGACCTGACATGGTCTTTGAATTCGCCTCCACCTCCAAGATCACCTTCGCCGGCGGCGGCACCAGCTGTATGGCTGCTTCTATTGCAAACATCCAGTATTTTACCGGCGTTTTCGGTGTCCAGATGATCTCCTATGACAAGGTCAATCAGCTGCGGCATGTGAAATACCTGAAGGATAAGGCGAACACCCTGGAGATCATGAAGCGCCATGCCTCCATCATGGGGCCCAAGTTCCGCTGCGTCTCCCGGTGGCTGAACCAGCAGATCAAGCCTCTGGGAATTGGCAGCTGGGTAGATCCCAAGGGTGGTTACTTCGTCAGCCTGTATACCATGGACGGCACCGCCAAGCGGATCTGGCAGCTGTGCAAAGAGGCCGGTGTCACCCTGACAACTGCCGGCGCCGCCTATCCCTATGGCAATAATCCCCATGACAACCACCTGCGTATCGCTCCCAGCCTGCCCCCTGTGGAGGAACTGGAAAAAGCCATGGAAGTGCTGACCATCTGCATCAAACTGGCATCTCTGGAAAAACTGCTGAATTTGTAAGGCAACAAACGCCTGCGGATGATTTGGTCCGCAGGCGTTTTTTCAATGGTGTTTCTGTGAATGGTCACGGTGTCCTGTGCTGTGTCTCCTATGGTGGCCGGAGATAGCCCGGACAGGCTGCAGCAACCGGTAATGACGCTTTCCCATCAGACGCCGTACCAGCATACACACGGCATTGGAATTCTATTCTAAAAAACAATTTTATACCGATGATACTTATTACTATTCCAAATTTATTGAGAATTTCTATCACTTTCGGGGTAATTTGTCAAGTACCGAAGTGATAAAATTTATAAGTAATATTTTGTACAAGTTGCTATTTTTTTCGGTTTCAACGGATTTGAATTGATTTTCCGCCGTTTTTTCGATATTATTTTATTATCAATGGTTTGCCCGCGGGCAGGCTGATATGGCTTATTATTTAGGAGGCATACTAACATGACTGTAATGGAAAGACTTGCAAACTCCATCGTTGTTCCCGTGGTCGTTCTGGAGAAGGTAGAAGACGCCGTCCCCACTGCCAAGGCTATGGCTGCCGGTGGCATCGACACCATGGAAATCACCTTCCGCACCGCCTGCGCACCCGAGTGCATCAAGGCTGTCGCTGACCACTGCCCCGATGTTCTGGTTGGCGCCGGCACCATTGTCAATCTGGACCAGTGCAAGCTGGCTGTTGAAATGGGCGCGAAGTTCATTGTCTCTCCCGGCTTCTCTGAGGAAGTTGTTGGCTGGTGCGTGGAAAATGGCATTGCTGTGGCCCCCGGCTGCGTCACCCCCACTGAGATTATGGGTGCTATGAAGCACGGTCTGACGATGGTCAAGTTCTTCCCCGCCAACGTCTACGGTGGCCTGAAGGCACTGAAGAATCTGGCTGCTCCCTTCGGTGGTATGAAGTTCCTGCCCACTGGCGGTGTCAACAACGACAATATCAAGGAATTTATCGACGCCCCCTTCATCCACGCTGTGGGCGGCAGCTGGGTATGCCCCAAGGCTGACATCGCTGCCGGAAACTGGGAAAAGATCACCCAGCTGTGCATTGATGCCCGCAAGGCTGCTAAAGGCGAATAACAATCCCATCTCTACCCATCTGTTGACTGATTCCCAATGATATATTGATTTAAATCAGAAAGGAAAATAACATGGCAAAAATTGTTACTTTCGGCGAACTGATGCTGCGTCTGCAGCCTTTCA
>JBJDYI010000142.1:0-2314 GCA_051867165.1 Faecousia sp.
TCATGCTGATGATCCTGCGGCACAGGGAAAATATTGAGCGCCTGATCAAAGGAACTGAGCGCAAGTTTTCATTAAAAGGATAAATCACTGATCGAGATCAGGAAAGTTTGCGGCGGTTGAATTATACAAGCGATGTGTGCGAAGATGAAAAAGCTGCTCTGAACAAGGACGGGCATTCGGGAAACAGGCAGATTACAGAGGAAGATTGATGCCGGGGGAGGCGACGCCTATGAAAGAACACGGCTGGCACATTCGCACGATCATGCGACTGATTCTGTTCGCAGTCTGCGTCAATGCAGCCGTTCAGCACCTGGACGTGGTTGCACATGCGATTGCTTATCTGTTGGGGGTCGCCGCTCCGATTCTTCTGGGGTTATTTGCAGCGTTCATCCTGACCATTCCCATCAATGCGCTGGAAAAGCACCTGATCCGTCCGCATGGGAATCGGGCGCTGAAGCTGCAAAAGAAGCTGCAGCGTCCATTGAGCATTGCACTGAGCATCATTCTGATCGTGGCTACGATTGCCTTCGTCAGCGTTGCGGTGATTCCGAATCTGGTCAGCAGCCTGCACAGCATGATTGTGGATCTTCCCGCATTGCTGGAACAATTCAAGGAAGCTTCGTTGTCATTCAGGGAGCAGGCTCCCGGCCTGGTCGAAAAGATTCAGAATATGAGCTTTGACGCAATCGGATTTGAAAGCGCACTGTCGGCGATCCTGACCCGCAACATGGATTCCGTTGCAGATACCGTGATCGCCGTCGCAACCTCTGTATTTGGCAAGGCGTTCAGCGCAATGCTGGGGCTGATCATTGCGATCAGTGCCGCCTACCAGAAGGAGCGGCTTGCCGCGCAGGGCATCCGATTTGTGCAGACCTTTTTTGCAGAGCGCAAGGCGGAAAAGATGATCAGCCTTGTTCGTAAAGTGCGGAATATCTTCGCAAACTTCATTACCGGGCAGGTTCTTGAAGCGATGGTTCTGGGGGCAATGGTGTTTGTAGGCATGCTGATCTTCCGCTTCCCGCATGCGTTCTCGATCAGCGCGCTGGTGATGGTGATGGCGCTGATTCCCATCCTGGGTGCATGGGTATCGGCGATCGTGGGCGCAATCCTGGTTCTGGCTTCGGACGGACTGATCCGGGCGTTGGGTTTTGTCGTTCTCATCATCGTCCTTCAGCAGATTGAGGGCAACATCATCTATCCCCGTGTCATGGGCAACCGCGTTGGTTTGCCCTCGCTCTGGGTGCTGGCAGCCATCACACTTGGCAGTGCATTGATGGGCGTATGGGGAATGCTGCTGTTTGTGCCGCTGTTTGCGGTTGTCTATCAACTGATTCGGGATCGGATGCACAGCTGTCTGGAAATGAAAAGATCTCAGTAAAGCAGATGTGATATGGCAGGATTGGGAGGTGAAATGAAATGTTATCCAAAGAACAGGAACTGGAAGCGCTGTCATGGAAATGCGATCAATTCGGCATTTCCTATGGGAAACTGGTAAGTAAGAGCAGCCCTGAAGAGATCCGGCTGTATTACAGGGAGTATGAACGGAAATTGGCAAGAAAGCAACGTAAAACGAAGGAACGAATTGAGGCCCGGAAGAGCAAAGCTATGTCTAACGGAGATCATCGTTCAGCGGTCTGCGATGCTTTTGATGATTCGGCTTCTGGACATTAGTAATAAGCGCTTTATCTTCGCCCGCTGTATTTGAATAGGAGAGTGGAAAAATTGAATCAACGGAATGCTTTAGGAATAACACTGCGCGTCCTGACTGCCCCGCCTGTACTGGTGAGCATATTGGCGGTGTTACTCAGATATTTCCGCCCGGATCTCTTTTCTGAGAATGATCAGTTATGGCTCCTGATCCTGATGCTGGCGATATTGCCGGCATCAGCCTATCCCTTGCAAAGAATTATCCCAAAGTTACAGAATGGTGGGAGAAATGCACAGCGCAGGTTGGCATTCATCACAACGCTCGTCGGGTATCTGGGTGCCTTCCTACTTGGGCGCTTGTTGCATGCACCGAGTGAATTGCAGATGTTGTACGACACTTATGTTTTTTCTGTATGTTTGCTGACACTGTTCAACAAAGGCTTTCACCTGAAGGCGAGCGGGCATGCATGTGGTACAATGGGCGCATTGATCTTCTCTGTCGTTCTGATCAGTCCCGTGTTTATTCTTCCTGGAATTCTGATCGTTATCGGAATGGCATGGTCATCATTATCAACGGGTAGCCATACGGTTCGTGAACTGATCCTTGGTGCGGTAACGAGTCTTGCGTCCTACAGCATTGTATGGTTTTTTTATAGATAAATGGCAT
>JBJDYI010000143.1:0-2295 GCA_051867165.1 Faecousia sp.
CCTTCCGAACGATGCGGCCATCGAAAGTCTGACGCAGTTTGTTCTTGATTACCTCGCGAGTGTTTTCTCTCGCCATCGTTTGTTCCATTGAAATTACCCCAATCTCTGCATCCCTTATCCGAAGAAGTTAAATTCGTCCACTGCGAAAGCAATGTCAATTTGGAACTCTTCACGCTGCGGCGGTTGCTGTCCGGATTCAGCGAGAATGACAAGATAGTAACTGTCGCGGTTGCTGTATTTCAGACTCTTCAGATTGAAACTGCAACGGAATGTGCGATCCTGACCGCTCTCACTGGTCTTGTCCGCGATGATGCGAACCATATCGCTGATCTGCTTTCCACTGGCATCGGTGAAGTACAACTGATAGTTGCAGGCGCTTCGATTATCGCCAACTGCTTCTTTTTGATAGAAATTCAGTGAGAAGATCATATTGCTGATTTTCCGGGTCGCTGACAACAGGCTGAGTGTGACGGGCTTGGTATCATACTTCTCCCGATTGCGCTGATAGGTTTTGCTGGAACTACGCAGGAACTGATAGTCGATGACTGGCACAACCATTTCTTGAAGACTGATACCACCATGGACGAAGTTCAGACCGCCACCGCTCATTTTGATGCGGATATTCTCCCGGGGCGCAAACGCTGTCAGCCCTGATTCTTCGCCTAGGAATTTGACCGGAAGCAGATAGTCCGGTTCGGCTCCCTGCTCCATGATTGCGTAGCGGCGACCATACTCCACATCCATCTGATGAAAGCTGGTCTTGTCCACCTTGGCATCTTCCGTCAGCGGGCTGTAGGTGTACAGGAAGCCGTGGTCTGCGGTGATGAAGATGCGGGTGCCACCGAACTCGTTGCAGATGATTCGGACGATGTTCTTGATTTCATTGATGGCATCATCACAGGCCGGGAACACCAGATTGTCAGCAGTGTGGCTGGCTTCGTCAATCTTGTCGTGATAGATATATACGATGTCCATTCCTTTCACCAGTGCCTGCCGCTCCGCGCGCTTCATTTTGATGATATTCTTGTACTGCAAGGCCACACTTGCACTATGCGCGCCTTTCAGCACCTTGTCCCGGTTTGGCATTTCTGTGGAACAACCGTCCGCCAAAACCGCTACACCGCCGTTTTGCTTTTTCACCACATTGAGTTTTTTGTGGGGAAGCAATGCTGCCATGCCGAACTTGGTTATTGTCGGGAAGACGCCCTGAACACTGTCCAGTGTGATTTGGCTTTGGGTTTCACGACGGAGTTGCTCGGTAAGCGATGCCGCTACCTCATAGCGCAGTGCATCGGATATAATGACATATACTCTGCTGTCACAGGCTGCCACCCGACTGCGGTAGAACTGCTCCTGCTGATTGATTTCCAGAATGCGTCCATACTGGGCAAGCTCTTCCGCACATACATCCGACCAATTTCTGCCTAGCTGGTTCAGGAACCACCCATTGTACAGCCCCTCAACCCTCTCCACCACATGTTTGAACAGATCGTCCAACGCATCATTGGAAGCGGTCAGGCTGCGATCAAAACACAGATGGAACTGACGGTAGTAGGTGTCCATCTTATAATAATCGGTTATGTAGGCTTTCCAAATATCCCTTGCCTGTGCTAGATGGAAACTAGCAGCGTGATTGTGGAAGAACGCCTGCATATTCGCAACCTGAAGGAGTCCTTCGTAGTAACAGGAAACTGCATCATACCACACCATCGTGCGGCGCTTTTCCACAATAGCCGTAATGACATCCGTCTGAATGATATGGTTGCAAATATCCTTCATCAGGTGCTTCAGAATGCACTCATTAACACAAGGGAAGCATTCGGTATCTTTCAGGTCTTCCACATCCATCTGCTCGAAGCGCTGGCTCAGTTTTGCCTCACATTCCACAAACCGGGCAATCTGATACAAGTCGTGACTGCCCTCAGACCGGAGCCAATCCGAAACCATATCATAGCAGTAGGACTGGTGCGGTGTGGAAATAAAGCTGTCCAGACCAACAAGAAACTCAGAACGCATGGTTCGGGTGGCGGCAGTCAGCAAAATATGCGTTGCCAAACGACCAAGGTCAGCATCGTCTCCCTCGGAGTATCCAGTGGCCTGCGCCACCATCACCCAGAACGGATTCTGGGCACCGTATTTCACGAAATCCTGGTAGATGCTGTTACTGTCCAGTTCCAGAGACTGACTGAGGACTGCGCGGATAATGCTTGCGGGCTGTGCATCCTTCAGACCGCAGATGGAGGCCATGACCGCCAGATGCAGTTGGGAAGCCGTGGTGATATTCTGTGCCATCGC
>JBJDYI010000144.1:0-2290 GCA_051867165.1 Faecousia sp.
TATCCAGAGTGCCGCGGATGATGTGGTAACGAACACCGGGCAGGTCCTTGACACGACCGCCGCGGATCAGAACCACGGAGTGCTCCTGCAGGTTGTGGCCAACACCGGGAATGTAAGCGGAAACTTCCATACCGTTGGTCAGACGCACACGGGCGATCTTACGCAGTGCGGAGTTAGGCTTCTTGGGGGTGGTGGTACGGACAGCAGTGCAAACACCACGCTTCTGGGGGGAGGGCAGAGCAGTAGCCTTGTTCTCCAGAGTGTTCAGACCTCTCTGCAGAGCAGGAGCGGTGGACTTGTAGGTGACCTGCTGACGGCCATTTCTAACGAGCTGATTAAAAGTAGGCATCAATTTTCTCCTTTCTTGTATTCTCGCTTTTTAAGCGGGTATCTATTCTACGGAAATTTCCGTGAGAATCAAGGACGTAACACGGCAGCTGCCGCCGCGCCCACTTCGATGCCGCAGGCGCGTCCCAGTTCCGTCATGGAGCGGACCCAGGTAATCTGGATATGAAGTTTACCGCACAGTTCCTCCAGCGGTTCTGTGATGGCGGGATCGGCATTTTCTGCCAGAAAAACACATTCCGCGCGGCCAGCCTCCACGGCTTTTCGCAGCTGTTTTGATCCTACCACGATCTTTCGCTTCTCAGGATCCGGTTCAGCCCCGCACTTGGGTATTTTACAATCTTTTTTCTTATCCATACAAAAACATATTATACGCAGTTTTCTGAAAAAGTCAACAAAAACATTCCGAAATTTTTTGTCGAAATGCTATTTTCCTGGTGTCAAAATCAACTTTTTCTCCGCCGTCCCCGAAGCGGAAACAAACGGCCGTCACCGGTGGTGACGGCCGTCTTTGCAAACCTTAGTTCAGTGCGTTCTCCATCATTTCCTCGGGAATTCTTGCCTCGGGGGTGATGTCGGTATGATAGTCCCGATAGGCCATCAGACCGGAACCGGCAGGAATCAGCTTGCCGATCAGCACGTTCTCCTTCAGGCCAACCAGATGGTCCACCTTGCCCTTGATGGCAGCATCGGTCAGAACCTTGGTGGTCTCCTGGAAGGATGCGGCGGACAGGAAGGAGTCGGTAGCCAGAGCAGCCTTGGTGATACCCAGCAGAATGGCGCTGGACTCTGCCAGACGAAGCTCCGTCTCACCGGCGTCGATCCGGGCCTGGACAGCCGCATTGGCATCTTCGTACTCAAAGATATCCACCACACTGCCGGCCAGCAGAGCGGTATCGCCGGGTTCTTCGATGCGGACCTTGCGCATCATCTGGCGAATGATTACTTCGATGTGCTTGTCGTTGATGTCAACGCCCTGCTGACGATACACAGCCTGGACAGACTGGACCAGGTAATCCTGAACAGCCTCCACACCGGAAATCCGCAGAACATCCTGGGGATACAGAGCACCATCGGTGATGGGTTCGCCCTTCTGAACCGTCTTGCCATGGGTGACCTTCAGACCCACGGAATAGGGCACCTGGTAGACCTTCACCTCGCCGTCCTCAGCGGTAACGGTGATGTTACGCAGAGCGGTCCGGCGGGTATCGTCAATGGAGACGACACCGGTGATCTCAGAGATCTGGGCCATCTTCTTGGGACGGCGGGCCTCGAACAGTTCTTCAACTCTGGGCAGACCCTGGGTGATATCGTCACCTGCAACGCCGCCGGAGTGGAAGGTACGCATGGTCAGCTGGGTACCGGGTTCGCCGATGGACTGGGCTGCGATAACGCCGACAGCTTCGCCCAGGTCCACTTCCTTGGAGGTGGCCAGGTTCATGCCGTAGCACTTGGCACAGACACCCACGCGGGCGCGGCAGCCCAGGATGGTGCGGATATAGATCTTCTGAATACCGGCCTTCTCGAACTTCTCGGCGTCCTCGGGCATCATCATAACGTCCTTGGAGTGGAGCAGTTCGCCGGTCTCGGGATGCAGCACATCCCGGACGGGATAACGGCCACGGATGCGGTTACCGAAGGAATCAATGATGTCGCCGTTCTTGTCGTAGACAGCGCCCACCCAGATACCATTGGTGGTGCCGCAGTTGTGCTCCCGGATGATCACATCCTGGGAAACGTCAACCATTCGGCGGGTCAGGTAACCGGAGTCAGCAGTACGCAGAGCGGTATCGGTCATGCCCTTACGGGCGCCTCTGGAGGAAATGAAGTATTCCAGAACAGACAGACCTTCGCGGAAGTTTGCCTTAACAGGAATTTCGATGGTACGGCCGGCGGTATCGGCCATCAGGCCACGCATACCGGCCAGCTGACGAATCTGAGCCAT
>JBJDYI010000145.1:0-8504 GCA_051867165.1 Faecousia sp.
GGGATGTGGCCGGCACCGGCTCCCGTACCACCGTGGATGTGAGCCTGAACCGGAACCTGAAGGACACCGACTGTGTCTTCTGCGGCCAGTGTGTTACCCACTGCCCCACCGGCGCCCTGACTGCCCGCGATGACACCCGTTATGTCATCCAGGCGCTGGCTGATCCCGAGATCACCACTGTGATCCAGGTGGCTCCTGCTGTCCGTGTTGCCTGGGCAGAAGCCTTCAACCTGCCTGAAGAAATGGCCACCACCGGCCGCATGGTTGCTGCCCTGAAGGCCATTGGTTTCGACTACGTCTTCGACACCAACTTCTCTGCCGACCTGACCATCATGGAAGAGGGCAGCGAATTCCTGCACCGCTTCACCCACGCAGCAGACTACAAGTGGCCTATGTTCACTTCCTGCTGCCCTGGCTGGGTCAGCTTCATCAAGAGCCAGTTCCCCGACTACGTTCAGAATCTGTCCTCTGCCAAGTCTCCCCAGCAGATGTTCGGCGCTGTGGCCAAGAGCTACTTCGCTGAAAAGAAGGGCATCGACCCCAAGAAGATGTGCGTGATCTCCATCATGCCCTGCTCTGCCAAGAAGGCCGAGAAAAACCTGCCCGGTATGAACTCTGCCTGCGGCGATCCCGATGTGGATATCGTTCTGACCACCCGTGAAATGGTTCGCCTCTTCAAGTCTGACATGCTGGTTCCTGCGGATCTGGGCGAAGCAGAATTCGACAGCCCCCTGGGCTCCGGCACCGGCGCAGCCGTCATCTTCGGCGCCACCGGCGGTGTTATGGACGCAGCACTGCGCAGTGCTTACTACCTGGTCACCGGTAAGAACCCCGACGCCGACACCTTCGTGGCAGTCCGCGGCAACAAGCCCTGGAAGGAAGCTTCCTTTGAAGTTCCCGGCGCAGGTACCGTCAAGGTTGCCGTTGTCAGCGGCCTGGCCAATACCAGAGCTCTGATGGAAGCCATCGACAAGAAGGAAGTGGACTACCACTTCGTGGAAGTCATGGCCTGTCCCGGCGGCTGCGCAGGCGGCGGCGGACAGCCCATCCATGAGGGTCAGGAGTGCGCCGGCTTCCGTGGCGATATGCTGTGGGATCTGGACGCTGCTTCTGCCATCCGCTTCTCTCACGAGAACCCCGATGTGATGGACCTGTACAAGGAATACCTGGAGAAGCCTCTGGGAGAAAAGTCCCACCACCTGCTCCATGTGCATCACGAGGCATAAGTGATATCATTAGATCCGCCCCCACACAAGTGGGGGCGGATTTTTGCGATGTCGGGCAAATAAACATCCGCCCCGGAATGGGGCGGATGTCTGATTATTTGGAAGAAATTTTGATGGGCGGATGAATGGGATGGAGGATACGGGCAGCGGAACTGACCAGAATGATACCCACGGCCATGACACCGGCGGTGATCAGGGTCAGGGTGCCTTCCCGGATGAAGCCATCCATGTTTCCCTGAACCGCCTGCTGGGCGGTGTAATAAATATTGGAGCCGGGGATCAGGGGGATCAGGGAGATGACCAGATAGGAGATGGCCGGGTACTTCCGGATCCGGGCCATGACCTCGGCATAGGCGGCGGCAACCAGAGTGCCGAAGAGGCAGCACATGGCGTAGCCAAAGCCCAGGCTGTCAGCACAGCAGAACACGGCCCAGGTCAGGAAGCCGCCCAATGGGCAGACCCATTTTCCACCGCCGTGGATATTCCATACATAGAGAAAGCCGGTACAGGCCACGGCGGTACCCAGACAGGTAACCAGAGGCGAATGATCCAGGGGAGCGGGCACAGGTGGGATCCCCCACAAATACTGGGCTGTGTTCCAGGCGGCGGCAGTGCCCAGGGCCACGGCAGCGGCGATGAGCAGGGCTGTGACCGCCCGGTTGACGCCGGAATTGATGTCACCGAAAATAATGTCCCGGAGGGAATTGGTGAACAGCAGTCCCGGTACCAGCAGCATCAGGGTGCCGATGACGGAGGTATCAATGTTTCGGGAAAGGCCGAATTCTGCCAGCAGATAAGCAAAGAGCGCCATGGCAAAGCCGGAAGCAATCTTCTGGAAAAAGGCGTTGGAATTGAATTTTCCCAGGAAAGAGTCGAACAGGCCCAGAAACAGGCCGCACAGTCCAGCGCAGAAGGTATCGGCAGGGGAGCCGCCATAGAAAACACAGAGGCCGCAGGCCACCAGAATATGCCCCATCAGGACCAGGGGATAGGTGTAGGATTTCCGGGCAGCTTCGGTTTCCTGAAGCCACTCCAGGGCGGTGTGTGGATCCGGTTTTGCGGCGCAGATCCGGCGGCTGAGGTTGTTGTACTTTTCCACCGCATCCAGGTCGGTGCCGATATTCTTCATCCGGACCAGCTGGGTGATGGGCAAATCACCGGGCACCATGATGGTGATAAAGAGACTCCCCGGCACAGAATAGACCCGGGACTCCAGTCCATAGGCCGCCAACACCCGGAGAATGGTTTCCTCCACCCGGTAGGTCTCCGCACCTGCCACGGCCAGACGGGTCCCCAGCTCTGATGCCAGCTCCATTAAAATACGATATTCCATGGCAAATGCTCCTTGGTTCGTTTCTCAGCCCAATTATAGCAAATTGCCATAAAATGTACAATGTTTATTTTCCAAAGAACGGGAAAACCGGTTCTGCAGGCCGGAAGGGAGCACTAAGCAATGGGTTCAAAATCAGCGGCGCCGTGTTTGCACAGAGGGCAGACGATGTCATCGGGCAGAGTATTTCCCTCGTGAACCCAACCGCAGATCTTGCAGACAAAGCCCTTTTTGCCGGCAGTATCGGGCTTTGGCTTGACGTTGCTTTGATAATAGGCGTAGGTCATGGTTTCCCGGTCGGAGATAACCCGGGCTTCCGTCACCGTGCAGATAAACATACCGTGGGTATCCAGATCCACATACTGCTCTACCTTCAGACTCAGGAAGGAATTGATATACCGGGGCAGGAACCGCAGGCCGTTGTCGCTGCGAAGCTCTTCCCAGCCGACGAACTTGTCGGTGTTTCGGCCGCTCTGGAAACCAAAGTGCTGGAACACATAGAAGGGGGCAGAGGTGTCCAGAATATTCACATTCAGCAGACCTGTCTTGCGAATCACATGGTGGGAGTAGTTGGCCTTGTTGATGGTAACAGCCACCCGGTTAGGAGAGTCCGTCAGCTGGGTCACGGCGTTGACAATGAGGCCATTGTCCTTGGTTCCGTCGTTGGAGGTGACCACATACAGGCCGTAGCCAATGCTGAACAGGGCACTCATGTCATTTTTGTTGGCCGTGGCATCCTGACGGGCCAGATATTCCTGACACAGTTCCTCTGCCAGGGCTTCAATCTGGCTGCGGCTGTCTTGGCTGAGGGCGGAGAGAATTTTGACGGTGGTGTCGGTAAAGGTCAGATTTTTGCTGCCCTCCAGCATTTTGCGCATGATCTTGGCGGCCATGGGTGCCCAGGAACCGTTCTCCATCAGCGCGATGGTCCGGTTCTGGAAATTTCGCTCTGTCAGATGATGCAGGAACACCTTCATGTGGGGGAAGATATCCGCGTTGTAGGTGGTGGTGGCCAGCACCAGCTTGCCGTAACGGAAGGCATCCTCCACAGCTTCTGCCATGTCGCACCGGGCCAGGTCATTGACCACTACCTTGGGGCAGCCCTTTTCCGTCAGCTTCTGGGCCAGCAGTTCGACTGCTGCCTTGGTATTGCCGTAGACGGAGGTGTAGGCAATGACGATTCCATCGCTTTCTACCCGATAAGAAGACCAGATGTCATAGAGATTCAGATAGTAATTCAGATTTTCCGCCAGCACGGGTCCATGGAGCGGGGCGATGATGGAGATGTCCAGTTTGGCAGCCTTCTTCAGCAGGGCCTGAACCTGGGTACCATACTTGCCCACAATACCGATGTAATAGCGCCGGGCTTCGCAGGCCCAGTCCTCGGCCACATCCAAAGCGCCAAACTTGCCAAAGCCGTCGGCGGAGAACAGCACCTTGTCATAAGAATCATAGGTGACGATGACTTCGGGCCAGTGGACCATGGGGGCGGTGACAAAGGTCAGCACATGCCGGCCCAGGGACAGGGTATCTCCCTCGCCAACGACGATCCGCCGGTTGGCGTAATCGGTGCCGAAGAAATTCTGCATCATGGAAAAGGCTTTGGCGGAGGAGACCACAACAGCCTGAGGATAGACGGAGAGAAATTTGTCGATGTTGGCGGAGTGGTCCGGCTCCATGTGCTGCACCACCAGATAATCGGGGCTGCGGCCATTCAGCGCGTGCTGGATATTGTCCAGCCATTCGTGGGTGAAATTTTTGTCCACGGTGTCCATGATGGCGACCTTTTCGTCCAGAATGGCGTAGGAATTATAGGCCATGCCGTTGGGAACCACATACTGCCCTTCAAACAGATCCACCTGGTGGTCATTGACGCCGATGTATTGAATGTCTTTGGTAATGATCATGACGGTTGCTCCTTTTCTTTGTTGTTATTTGTATTATATCGGGGAATGATGAAATCGCACAGTGACTTTATCACGGAAATGTGGTACAACTTAGAGTATGATGAACCCACAAACATAGAAAACCACACAAAGGAGAAAAACCATGAAAACGTTGCATATTACGAAGGACAGTTTTGAGCAGGAAGTGATGGGCAGCAATCAGGTGGTTCTGCTGGATTTCTGGGCACCCTGGTGCACTCCCTGCCAGATGGTTGCTCCCATCCTGGACGAGATTGCGGAAGAGCGGCCGGATATCAAGGTCTGCAAGGTCAACGTGGACGAAGAGATGGAGCTGGCAAGACAGTTCCGGGTCATGAGTATTCCCACCATCCTGGTGATGAAAAACGGACAGGTGCTGCAAAGAACTACAGGTGCCAGATCCAAGGCACAGCTGCTGTCAGCGCTGTAAATAAGAAGGGGCTGTCTCACTTAGGCTCGTGAGGCAGCCCTTTGTTTATCCATTGGCCAGATTGTTCAGCTGTGTTCGGTTGGTAATCTCCACAGTGCCCCGGGTCAGGCGAATGAGCCCTTCGTTCTGGAAATAGCGCAGCATCCGGGTTACCACTTCCCGGGCGGTGCCCATGTGGTTGGCAATTTTTTCGTGAGTGATTTTCAGGGAATCGGAGCCATCCAGAGCGGCTTCCTCCAACAGGAATTTGGCCAGCCGCTTGTCAAAACTCTTCCACATGATCTGCTCCATGAGCCACATGAGCTCGGAGAAATGATTGGAGATCAGGTCGTGGGCAAAGCTGGCAACGGCCACAGATTCCTCCATGAGATTTTTGTAAAGGCAGGCGGGAATGACCCAAATTTCCGTGTCCTTTTCCGCCTCAATGAAGATATCAAACTGCATATTGGGCATGACGCAGGCAGCGGTAAACAGGCAGATATCCCGCTCGAAGAACCGGCAGATGGTGACCTCCCGCCCCTCTTCGGAAAGCAGGTAGGCTCTCAGCTGGCCGCTCTTCACCAGCAGCATACCAAGACAGTTGGGACTGCCGTCGTGAACGACGGTTCCTTTTTTGATTTTCAGGAAATCCATCGCTTGCAGAATACGCTCCTGCTGTTCGGACGTCATTTTATCCCAGATGGGGAAATAGTCTGTAAATCCTTTGTCCATGATGTCGCCTCCTGTTGCTTCTACTATAATCAAACAGGCAGAGGATGTCAAACAGAAAAACAAGACTGCTGGCATCATGCCGACGTGGAGGCGAGCCCGGCACGCTGCCATAGAACCCCGGCATGTTGCCATAGAAAAAAGAGAGACACCGAAAGGTGTCTCTCTTTGGCGGACGATATAGGACTCGATTAAATTGTGGATGCCACCAGTTTTTGAACTGGTGGCGGCAAGTGTCCGTCCGACACTTGTATTTAAATGGGTTCGAGTCCAATGGACAGCAAGAAAAAAAGCCATCCAGAGGATGGCCTTTTTGGTGGACGATATAGGACTCGATTAAATTGTGGATGCCACCAGCTTTTGAGCTGGTGGCGGCAAGTGTCCACCGGACACTTGCATTTAGATGGGTTCAAGTCCAATGGACAGCAAAAAGAAAGGCCATCCAGAGGATGACCTTTTTGGTGGACGATATAGGACTCGAACCTATGACCTTCCGCACGTCAAGCGGATGCTCTAGCCAGCTGAGCTAATCGTCCAGATGTGCAGTTGAAAGAAAAGCATGGTGGACGATATAGGACTCGAACCTATGACCTTCCGCACGTCAAGCGGATGCTCTAGCCAGCTGAGCTAATCGTCCATAAGTGCCTTCGCCGAAGCACTTAATCAGTATACACGCGAATATTGGATTTGTCAAGAAGATTTTTGAAAAACAACGGATTTTTTATCCAACCACGGCATCCACAGACTGCTCCCCCAGAAAGCGGATGATAAGCCTGTTGGGCAGACACACGATCTGGGCGCCGCTCTGGCACATACCCCGGTCCATGCAATAGTGGTCCGGGCAGGTGGCAGCAGTGACGCCAATTTTACCATTTCTGATGGTAACAGTGTTGCTGCCGCCGCTTTCTGTGGTAACCAGGATTTCCTGGTCATGGGACAGGTCAACAATCCCGATCAGCTGCCCGTCGCTGATGATTTGCGCAAAAGCGGCGGTTTGCCCGGGAAGAAGCAGGGGAATACTGAGTCCTAGACAGAGAATCAGAATCACTGCCAGAAATAGAATCCAGTATGATGTTCTCAACGGTATATCACCTCGTATTCACAGCCGGAAAGGCCGGCCCCTTCTGTGGCATAGATTTTGCCGGTTTCTGCAATGAAAACAGCTTCAAAATCATCGCTTTCCCGCCAGAATTCCGCTCCCTTTTCCAGTCCCATGACAAACAGAGCGGTGGAAAGACAGTCGGCGGTCATGCCGTCAGGGCAGATCACGGTGACACTGCGCAGGCCGGACTTTGCCGGATACCCGGTTTCCGGGTCAAGGATGTGGTGGTATCGCACTCCATCTTCTTCGAAATACCGCTGGTAATCTCCGGAGGTGACCACGGCCATGGTGCCGGTGACAGATACAATGCCCAGATAGCCACCACCATCGGGGTTCTGGATGCCCACCTGCCAGGGACTGCCGTCCGGCTTTTCACCAAAGGTCTGCACATTGCCGCCCAGGTTCAGAATGGCCCGGTCAATGTCCAGCTCTGACAGAACGGCGGCACATTCCTGCCCGGCGTAGCCCTTCATGGCGCCGCCCAGATCCCATTGTGGATTTGCCAGGGCTATATCGATCTCATCCTGGGTGGGGACCCGGTGCTCTTCGTTGTAAAATCCCCAGACCTGACTGAGACGGCGCATTTTGGGATGAAAAGCGCCGCCGGTCCGAAGGCTCAGTTCTTCTGCTTTGGCAAGCAAAGCAGACTGCTCCGGATTCAGGGAAAGCTGGGAATTGCCCGCATTGATTCGCGAAAGAACCGAATCCGGCCGGGTGGCAGACCAGAGATCCTCCAGGGTATTTATTTTTGAAAGGATCCGGCCATAGCCGATTTCGGCATCGGGTCCCCAAATCTGAAACTGCATCACGGTATTCATGGCAAAATGTGTGGCTTCCAGGGGCTTGCCGCAGCCGCACAGCAGCAGGGAAAGAATCAGGAGCAGCGGGAAAAGGCGCTTCATATCATTACCTCAAAAACAGGTGAAAATCAACATGACTTCGTCTGCCCAGTATATCAAAATTGTGAGGAAAACGCAAGAAAAAGTCCAAAAAACTCTTGACATTTTGGCCACGCAATGCTAAAATGATTCAGCCGCATTAAAGGGGCTTTTAAGTTGCTGCCCGCAGCACGCCCTGAGAGCGAGACTACACAATATAAAGTAGGTGAATTTAGAAATGAAAGCAGTTATCGTGACCGGTGGCAAGCAGTACACCGTGGCTGAAGGCGATGTCCTGTACATCGAAAAGCTGGGTGCAGAGGCAGAGGCTACCGTGAAGTTCGAGCAGGTTCTGGCTGTCCTGGACGGCGAGAACACCAAGATCGGTGCTCCTGTTGTTGAGGGTGCAGCTGTTGAGGCTAAGGTCCTCAAGAACGGCAAGGCCAAGAAGATCACCGTCTTCAAGTACAAGCCCAAGAAGAACGAGAAGAAGAAGATCGGCCATCGTCAGCCTTACACCAAGGTGGAGATCACCAAGATCGCACTGTAATAATTGATTATGACAAGATGCGAGTTTTTTACCGAGGATGACAGAATCACCGGATTCTCCGTCTCCGGGCACAGCGGCTATGCTGAGAATGGGGCAGACATTGTCTGCGCTGCCATCTCAGCCGTTGTTACCATGGCTGAAGCCACCATCAATGATGTGCTGGGCGCAAAGGCCAAGGTTCGGGTCAAGGACGAGCAGGCTCGTATTACCCTGACCCTCCCCGTTTCCTGCGATGAGGAGGATGCTGTGCAGGCGGTTCTCGCCGGCATGATGCTGACTCTGTGCAGTATGCGGGATGACTATCCTGATTATATCGAAGTTTTGGAGGTGTAACACCATGCTGAAGATTGGTATT